>NZ_JAPHPY010000012.1:0-126204 GCF_026241575.1 Vibrio sp. Sgm 5 | reverse complement strand
GTTTAAACTACAAACCATCCTTGAAGGCTACGAACTCGCAATGTCTCTTGATCACTAGACTTGTGATCAAGAGACAGAGCGATTGCTGGGCTTTTTGGTATTTGGATGAAAGCTAAGCTTACGCGTTTTCTTTCAAGTAGTTCACAACCACTTCGTGGTGATCTTTGGTTTTGAACTTGTTGAACACGTGCTCAATCACGCCTTCTTCGTTGATTAGGAAGCTGATGCGGTGAAGGCCATCGTACACTTTACCCATGAACTTCTTCTCGCCCCAAACGCCGAATTGGTCTGCAACTGCATGATCTTCGTCTGAAAGTAGCGTGAAGTTTAGCTCATCACGCTCGATGAATTTACCAAGGCGTTTTACTGGATCGATACTTACGCCTAAAACGACAACGTTGTGTTCATCTAGCGCTGCTTTTACATCACGCAGACCTTTTGCCTGGGTCGTACAACCCGGCGTCATCGCCTTAGGGTAGAAGTAAAACAGAACTTTTTTACCTTTAAAATCACCTAAAGAAACGGTGTTGCCATCTTGGTCGAGCAAAGAGAAGGCTGGCGCTGGCGAGCCTGCTGTCAGCGTATTCATTATTATTTCCTTTACTTATAGTGTGTTTTTAATGAAATTCAGAGAACCTTGTACGTTGAGCGTATGACAAAGTTCATCGAATTCTTCTTGCAGTTGCATCAGGTTACAGTCTGCACTCACTGATGCAGTGATTGCGATGTGGAATTGATCCGCATCGAGCTGAATTTTTGATTTACTGATGGTTTGCGCACTAAGAGAATGTAGGCCAATCTGTTTATCAGCGAAGAACTGAGTGAATTTTTCAGTAAGACCGATCCGGTCCTCAGATTCAATAAACACTTCCATGGTGTAGCTGTTGTCGAGCAACTCGTGCGCCGACGTTCGCTTCATGATGGTAATAAGGTCATGTTCTTGCCCAAGCAGTGGCAATTGTGTCTCAACACGGGTGACATTACTGGCATTCCCAGTAAGTAGCATAATGAGGGTAAATTCGTTACCAAAGATAGCGATACGGCTATCGACAATGTTACAGCCAGCAAGAGTGACGAGCCTAACCACTTGGTTACATATGCCCGGACGATCCGTTCCAACCGCTGTAAGTACCAGATGTTGCTTCATAAATGAGCTTCTTGTCCTTTCTTTCAATAGAGAGATGTTAGCACAGATACAACAGAGAAATGTCGAGTCAGTTCTTTTTTTAAACTCATGGAAACGCTTTGTTGATTATGTGAACACTTTGGTTGTTGAGCACTCTATTAATTCACTCAGTGCTGACTTGAGCTTAAAGGTGAAAGAGTATATTCCGCGGCTAATTTAAGATGGCAAGCTGAGCTGGGTAATGGCTTGCCACAAGACAATACGATTATCAGAATGGCTGGAATTGAGAACAAAATTCACAATTTAGTTGCGAGACCTCTAACAACTGGTAATTATTCATTCATTTGTACTTTGTAAGCGAGTTTACGCTCTTGTGTTTGTCAATCGCATTACAGTACCATGCAGAAAGAGTAAATTGAGGGAGATAAACATGTTTTCAGGAAGTATCGTAGCGCTGATTACACCATTTAAGCCAGATGGTGAAGTAGACTTTGATGGTCTGCAAAAGCTTGTTGAGTACCATGTAGAAGCAGGTACCGACGGTATTGTGGCAGTAGGCACGACAGGTGAGTCTGCGACTCTGACCATTGAAGAGCATGTAAAGGTCGTTAATAAAATCGTTGAGTTTGCAGACGGTCGTATCCCAGTGATTGCTGGTACGGGCGCAAATGCAACCCACGAAGCAGTTACGTTTAGCAAATTATTAGCGGATTCTGGTATCTCTGGTTACCTGAGTGTGACGCCTTACTACAACAAACCAACACAAGAAGGTTTGTTCCAACATTACAAAGCTATTGCTGAAGCGAGTGATGTACCTCTAATTTTGTACAATGTACCAGGTCGTACTGCAGTAGATTTATTGCCTGAGACAGTGGCACGTTTGTCAAAGCTTGATAATATCGTGGCATTAAAAGACGCAACCGGTGATTTAAGCCGAATTGCACTTCACCGTGAACTTTGTGGCGAAGATTTTATCTTACTAAGTGGTGATGATGCGACTGGCCTAGAATTTGTTAGACTTGGCGGTCACGGCGTTATCTCGGTAACGAATAATATTGCGGCTAAAGACATGGCTGACATGTTCCATTTGGCAAGTGAAGATAAGTACGAAGAAGCAGAAGTTATCAACCAACGTTTGATGACACTGCACAAAAATCTGTTCGTTGAATCAAGCCCAATCCCAGTAAAATGGGCAGCACATAAGCTTGGTTTGATTGAAGAAGGTGGTTTACGCCTTCCTCTTGTCGAGCTTTCTGAAAAATCTCAGCCAGTTGTGGAACAAGCGTTAACAGACGCCCGCATTTATTAAGATTGAGTGACTAGGATTGAAGTTCATGCTGGGGGCAAGTACGCCCTCAGTGTTTTAGGAGTATAAATGAAGCTTTCAAGCCAGTTAGTGTTAAGCTCACTAGCTGTATTCGTATTGACTGCCTGTTCAGGCGGTGCCAACCAACGTCGTCAAGCAAAAGACGACTTCGAGTATTTGAACACCCCATCTCTGGAAGAGTGGAGTGTACCCGCAGGTGCTGTTCCTCAGTTTTACCCTAACTACCGCATTCCTCAAGGAAACTACAGCGGCGGTATTGGTAAAAACGTGGATATTCGCCCACCTCAACAAGTACTGGAACTGATTCCTGGCGCTCGTCTTGATCGTAGCAGCGACGGTGAAGTGACACTATGGCTGCTTCGCAAGGATGAATTGGATAAAGTTTGGCGAACGGTTCAAGAGATGGTTTCTGAGAACAAGATTCCTGTAGAAAGCCAAACTGACAACCGCATTGAAACCGGTTGGGTCACTTGGAACTCACCAGACGAAGAGATGGAAATCGGTAGCCGATACGAAATCACTCGTGGTGAGGTGAATGGTCGTCATGGCTTTAAGGTTAGCTTGATTGACTGGCGCGAAGGCAACCAAGTCAAAGAAGTGACACGTACTAACCGTGAGCGTTACAACGTGTTTATGACTAACTTGGTAACGGCGCGTTATGATCAACACGTTCGTGAAGAAGCACAGCGTAAGGCGCAAGAGCTTGTGAAGCACATCCCTATCACAATGGGTAAAGATCGCAGTGGCCTGCCAGTGATCATCGCTCGTGCTCAGTACAATGTGGTTTGGAATCGTCTACCAGATACGCTACCTAAGATGGGCTTCAAGATTGAAGAACGCAGCCAATCTCAAGGTACGGTGACCGCGAAGTACGCATCTCCAGATGATGAATTCTGGAATGACATCGGCGTGAAGCCAGTTGACCTAGCCCCAGGTAAGTACACTTTCCTATTGGGTGATTTAGGCAACCGTACTTCAATCAACATTACGGACTCTTCTGGTAAGCCAGTAGAGGAAGAATTCTTAAAATCACTAGCGCCAGTATTAGCCGCGGTTGTGAAAGACTAGCTACAATTGTCTTCAAGACAGATAAACGAAAGGGACCTCAGTGGTCCCTTTTTTGATCTTCTGAATACGATGCCTTGGTCTAATGTTCAGTCTACGATTTTGAGTGAAAGAGCACTCTTAAATTAACGAGGTTCGTCTTTCTTCTTTTGGCCTTTATCGTCGTAGCGTTCTTTGTCTAGCTCATTCAGTTTGTCTAAATCGTTCTTACGACCTTTATCCATCTGACCAAACTTCATCTTAGCAGTG
Source organism: Vibrio sp. Sgm 5 (assembly GCF_026241575.1). Taxonomy (NCBI): domain Bacteria; kingdom Pseudomonadati; phylum Pseudomonadota; class Gammaproteobacteria; order Vibrionales; family Vibrionaceae; genus Vibrio; species Vibrio sp. Sgm 5. The sequence goes on along the minus strand of NZ_JAPHPY010000012.1, from coordinate 122,437 downwards.
TACTTAAGCGCAGCAATATTACCGACAACGATGCTGAGTACTATGATGATAATGACCCAAGGGTTGGTTAGCAGTTCTATCATAGAGCCTCCGGCGGCGTGATATTTTGAATGAATCGTTCTACGACGTTATCCAAATTATTCAGTATGACTTCAATCCCTGCAATGCTATCGATCTGATTTTGCTGCTTCAGCTGAGTTTTTAGCAGCGCAGGCGTTAGGTGCGCGAGGCACTGTTGTCCTACTGCTTTATGGCTAATGTGCCAAGGTTCGATAGCGACACCACCTAAGTCTTGTTGATAAGGAAAGAAAAAGCCAAATGAGCCAAGGTTAGCGGCTAACCATTGATAGAATGCACGCTGGTGACCATCAAGGTATTCCCAAGGCTCTAATTGAAGCATGGTGTCTTGTGGCAATAAGTTGCGAGCATAAACGTCAAAGTCACAGCCCCAGTGATGACGACTGCCACCGGGCAGAGCTGACCAACGCAGAATCGCCATGAGCTTTTCTTCGTCACCTAACTCTGCTTTGCTAAGAGGCTGGGAATTCGAGTCAAGAATTGGCAATTCACCAGAAAACTTACCGTTCCAAATGGCTTTTTGGCGATGAAAATCACGAAAGCCGCTGGCAATTTCCATCTTAAAGCCGGCTTCGGTTGCCGCTTCAATCATCTTAAGCAAATCGTCAGCCACTTCAGGATGAAGCATAAAAGCCTTTTGTCCGACTAAGGTAGATTGCAGATGCGAATCGGTGATTCCGGTAAGTTGCTCTGGTGTCATGGTGTTCTCGTTAAATACGTTGTTGTACGCTCTTATGCGGTTTATTTTGCTAACAGGTGCTTCAATGTATTTTCGTACATGTCAGTCAGCTTCTCTAAGTCGTCAACTTTCACGCACTCGTTCACTTTATGAATCGTTGCGTTTACTGGGCCAAGTTCTACTACTTGACCACCCATGCGGGCGATAAAGCGGCCATCCGATGTGCCGCCAGTTGTCAGCAAGGCTGGTTTTGTGTTGTTAACTTCATCCACTGCTGCAACTACGGCATCCAGTAGCGCACCAGTATCTGTTAAGAACGGGTCGCCGTTGAACGTCCATTTTAAGTCGTAATCCAATTCATGTTTGTCTAACGTTTTTGTTACGCGTTGAACGATGATGTCGTTGCTTAGCTCGGTGCTAAAGCGCAGGTTGAACTGAACATTAAACTCGCCAGGAATGACGTTAGATGCACCAGTACCTGCTGAAACGTTCGGGATCTGGAAACTGGTTGGAGGGAAGTAGTCGTTACCTTGGTCCCATTCGGTTGTCGCGAGTTCGTGAATCGCCATTAGAGACTGGTGAACGGGATTGTTTGCTAGGTGAGGGTAGGCGACATGACCTTGTGTCCCGTTTACCGTTAGGTCACCGGTGATCGATCCACGACGACCATTTTTCACCACATCGCCAACGACTTCTGTACTTGAAGGTTCGCCTACGATACACATATCGATGTTCTCACCGCGTGCCATTAGGGTTTCAACCACGCGAACGGTGCCGTTAATGAATGGGCCTTCTTCGTCAGAAGTGATCAAAAAGCCAATAGAGCCTTTATGGTTTGGGTTTTCTGCGATAAAACGTTCTACCGCTACCACCATGCAAGCCAATGAGCCTTTCATATCTGCCGCACCGCGACCATGTAAGTAACCATCGATAATGGTTGGTTCAAATGGGTGAGTGTCCCATTGCTCTAGCTTGCCCGCAGGTACCACATCGGTGTGACCGGCAAAAGCAAACAGTGGCGCTTCTGTACCACGTCGAGCCCAGAAGTTTGTGGTGTCTTCAAACACCATCACTTCGATTTCAAAACCTAGTGCTTTTAGGCGTTCGATCATTACATCCTGACAGCCTGCATCTTCAGGCGTTACGGACTGGCGGCTGATCAGGTCTTTAGCGAGTGCCAGTACTGGACTGTCTGTCATCCTTGAGTATTCCTTACATTAAGAGTTAAAAATGGTCGCGTATTGGTCTGCTTTGAAACCGATATGAAGTTGATCTTGCACTTTCAAGATTGGACGCTTAATCATTGCTGGGTTTTCCACCAATAGAGCAATCGCGTTCTCTGCGTTTAGTGAATCTTTCTGTTCTTGAGTCAGTTGGCGGAAAGTCGTGCCGCGTTTGTTGAGGACTTGTTCCCATCCCAAGGCGTTACAAAATTCAGTAACCATTGCAGCGTCGATACCTTGTTTACGGTAATCGTGGAAATCAAATGCTACGTTTTCTGCTTCTAGCCACTTTTTGGCTTTTTTAATTGTGTCGCAGTTTGGGATGCCGAACATGGTGATCGTCATATTAATTCCTTTTCTTTTTGTTTTTTACTCATCGGTTTGCGTTATGAATGGTCGATGTAGCGTTGTTTTTGGCTGTTTAAGCATCCTATCAAGAAGCAACCAAACTGACAAAATGATGCAGACAATATTTCGCGTAACTTTGCTCTGTTTCGTTTGAGTTAGTAGCTCAATCCACCACCAAATGGCATCCAGATTGATAAAAAACTCGGCTAAATAGCACGGAAAAGTCGAGTTATTGATCAAACGCAACATCTCTCTGGGCAAAAAAGAAATAATGAATCAGCACAATTTTAGGAGGTGTCAATGGAATTGAGTCCTGTTTTTGCAAGGCGGCTATATTTGGCCTTGTTGGTGGAAAACCTAGAAAGGCCAAATGTACCAAAATTGATCGAAAGAACGGGGTGGCCTCGTCGTACTATTCAAGATGTACTCAAGGCATTACCGGGGATCGGCATCGAGCTTATCTTCGTTCAAGATGGCCGACGTCATAATGACGGCTATTACCAACTTTCAGATTGGGGGCCTTTTGATGTTCAATGGGTTCTTGAGCGGGAAGGAGATATCGCTAGCAGTCTTGGATTTCGTGCATAAGCCAGCAATAGCTGGCTTTTTTTACATTCGAAATAGACCTACTGGCAGCGGTAGGCAACACCTAGCACGCTAAATGAAGTGACAAAGTCTTGAGGGGAGATCATAAACACCGTGTCCGCGCCTATGGCAGATGCCTTGTTTTTTAGGTCATGCATTGCGCCCTGCATCATTGCGTCATTAGTGTAGAACAAGTAACTATACCAGTGCCCCTCACTGCCTGTTACCTCACCTAGGTATTCACAATGTTGTGGGTTAAATTGGCTATCAATGCGAATTTGAACACTGTCACTTGGTATAGAAGACAAAGTCGAAGGCGTTGAGCATCCCATCAAAGCCAGTGCGATGCTTCCTGTCATCACATAACGAAACATGTTATCTCCCCATTACGATATAGGCGGCAAAACCAATCCAACTAAGAACAAGTAACGCCCACGGCAAGATGGTTGGTTTGGTTGCTGGTTCTTGAACCGTTCCCATTTCTTGCTCAGCAGTATCTTCATGTTGGCGCTGCTTTTCTCTTTGCTGTTTTTTCTTCGCTTTATCGGCTTGTCGATTGCGTTCTTTCTGTTGCTTCTTGTACTGAGCAATGCCTTTTTCGATGCCTTGAGCGACCAATCTGGTTTGCTCTTTGGTTTGGCCTGGCTTCTGTGTAGCTTTCGCAATTTTCATCGCTTCAGTTTGGGTTTCTTGGGAAGGAACGGGTGCTGTTGTGTTTTTCTTTTTCATATTTTTTCGACGTCGCTGTAAATCTAACCTTAGTTTACCTGCGTAAGATGACGAAATGAACTTTAGTTCTCATGTTTGCGGTGTTGCAACTCTGAAGCGATCGGTTAAAGTGGCATTTTTATGAAACTAAGAAGACGATATTGTGCGTTACTCATTCGATCAGTACGACGCTCATGGATTTTTGAAAGCGCCAATTATGTTATGGCTAGGATGGATGTTCCTAGCGCGCTCTTGGGTGGTGTTTGCCATGGCAGGAGTGAGTAGAGACAGCGGTAGCAAGATACTATCGATTGTTTACCCTGACTCTAATACGTTATACCTCGGGCTATCGATGGGTATTCCAAGCCTGCTATTGATGTGGCTGATGGGCTTGCGTCATCCTGACAGAGGTTGGGTGAATCAAATTACTCAGCATGGTCGTGCGATGACTTTGATCTTGTGCGGTATTCAACTGGCGCAGACCATGTATCATGTCTATCTCGAACATGGTGTTTTCAATTGGGCGAACGCGCTTACAATTACCTTGTTAACTTGGTTTATGATCTATCTTTTTAATGGAAGATGGGTAAAAGACTGTTTCCACGTGCCACAGGTTGAGCACAAAGAAGAACAGCCAGCAAAAAATTAAAACAAAGCTCCCGCAAGGGGCAATGTATAGAGGAAATCTCAATGTCACAAGCTCAAACGGCGATTGTGCCTGAAGCAGGTCCATTTGCACTTTACACTCAGTTGAAAGTGAACCAAAACCGTGAAAACGTGTTGGCGAAACTGAAAGCGCTTCCTGAGCTAGTAAAAGAGCTCAATGCGAGCCAACCAGGTGCAGATCTAACCCTTTCTATCGCATTCACCAAATCTTTTTGGCAGCACCTAAACATGCAAATGCCAGAAGAGTTGATTGACTTCCCTCAATTGGGTGAAGGCGACATCGTAGCGCCTGCGTCGGACGTAGATGTTCTGATCCACTGCCACTCAACTCGTCATGATTTGCACTTCTACGTTCTACGTAAGTTCTTAGTAGACACCGCAGAAGACGTGACAGTGGTTGATGAGACATACGGTTACCGTTACCTAGATGCTCGTGACATGACAGATTTCGTTGACGGCACTGAAAACCCGAAAGGCGATGCACGTGCGGACGTTGCGTTGATCAAAGACGGCGCTTTCGCTGGTGGTAGTTACGTGATGGTGCAACGTTTTGAGCACAACCTACCTGCATGGAACCGCCTGAACGTATCGGCGCAAGAGAAAGTGATTGGTCGTACTAAACCGGATTCTATTGAATTAGAAGATGTACCTGCCGCTTCTCACGTTGGTCGCGTAGACATTAAAGAAGAAGGCAAAGGCCTCAAGATTGTTCGACACAGCTTGCCATACGGCACGGTAACTGGCGCACACGGCTTGTTGTTCATCTCTTACTGCAACAACATCCACAATATCAAAGTGATGCTTGAGAGCATGTACGGTGTGACAGATGGTAAGACTGACCAACTGCTTCGCTTCACTAAAGCGGTAACAGGTGCGTACTTCTTCGCTCCTTCACAAGAAATGCTAGCGGAATTGGCGATTAAGTAATTCTTCGCTACCCTTCCAATGATTAAAAAGGCAGAGTGATCTGCCTTTTTGTTTCCCCTCATTCTTGCCTGATAAGACTAACTGACTGTCAGTGGTCTTTTGCCATCAATGGCGCCTTTCTCTAGTTCGTAAAGTGGGCTGGTACTGTGACTGCTCCAGCGATGATCTTCGCGTGACTTCTTGCGATATTGCGTTGGCGTTACACCAATATAATTCTGAAAAGTCTCATAAAATCGGCTGCTAGAATTAAAGCCTACCGTTAAAGCGATATCTAAAATTGTCCGGTCAGTATCACTCAACAGTGCTCTGGCGTGGTTAATCCGCATTGCCGTGATGTATTGCTTGATGGTCATCTGCATGGTTCGTTGGAACACGTTCATCGCATAATTGGTGTGCAGTCCAATGTGTTCTGCAATATCTTTTATCGTGATCGGCTGGTTATGATGGGTGGCAATGTATTCCAGCATTTGACTGACGTAAAACTGCGAATGTTTAGATACGCCTTTTTTCGTCGATTTCTCTTGTCGATTAACGATCAGTTGTTCCCAGCCATCTAGGCTCATCCTTTTTAACATGAGTCCTATTTCATCTATTGCCAATTGCTGGCGGCTTTCTGAAGGATGGGTCATTTCCTCGGCCCAACGAGCTAGCTCAAATTCACTGACTAGTGAGTTTGCACTCGACTGTAATACGCAACCATGGGTGATTTGATTAACTAAGTCCCGATTTAACGTCCACGACATAAAGTGATGAATAGGGATATTGATGATTCCCATGTTATGGCTATGCCCTGGGTTCGTTAGTCGATGCGGGACAGAAGCCCAAAACAGACCGATTGAACCAGCTTTCACAATCACAGGGCTGCCGTTAATGATGTACTCGACATCATCGCCAAAAGGAATGTTCACCTCTACTTGTCCATGCCAGTGATAACCCGGCATAGAGTGGGGCGGCCTAAGCTCGATATCGATTTTTTCATAGGATGAGTACAGCGAAAGTGGGCTTACAGAAACCGTTTCGGAAGAATACTTATCTTGAATCACGACTTTCAATGTATCTAACTCTGCCTTGGACTCTACCTTCGTCATCGCCCACCTCTTAGGAAACTGTATAAGTTCTTTGTACTAAATCTGTTGAAACAAAACTCAGAACAGCTTCAAAAACACCGATTACTCTGTTTTATAAGATTTTGGTTATGTGACTTAAATCGCCGTGCTAGCAAGCCTCAGTGTATCTTCCCACCTTTTTTATCCGTGATTTACACAAAAATATCCCATTTCCTAAGAATTTTTATTGGTTGATTTTAAATATTAGGAAACGGGAGAGTGATTGGTTTATCTGAGACGAATTCGGCCTTGCGACAGGTGTAACTTAAATGCATCGAAACAAAAGTATGAAAGCAAAAAGGATTCAACTATGAAAAGCCCTAAAATCACATTTATCGGTGCGGGTTCGACGATTTTTGTGAAAAACATTCTTGGCGATGTGTTCCACAAGCCAGCGTTCAAAGGGGCGCAAATTGCCTTGATGGATATTGATGAACTCCGTTTAGAAGAGTCACATCTCGTTGTAAGCAAGTTAATGGAGTCATCCGGTGCTACGGGCACGATCACTTGCCACTTAAACCAGAAAGAGGCATTGCAAGGCGCAGACTTCGTGGTTATTGCGTTCCAAATTGGCGGTTATGAACCATGTACCGTGACGGATTTTGAAGTCTGTAAGCGTCATGGTTTAGAGCAAACTATTGCGGATACATTAGGCCCAGGCGGCATCATGCGCTCACTTCGCACCATTCCGCACCTTTGGAGCGTATGCGAGGACATGACGGCGATCTGTCCAAACGCTACCATGCTTAACTACGTTAACCCAATGGCAATGAACACTTGGGCGATGTACGAGAAATACCCTCATATCAAACAAGTGGGTTTGTGCCATTCCGTGCAAGGGACGGCGGAAGAGCTGGCTCGCGACCTTGATATCCAATACTCAGACCTTCGTTACACCTGTGCAGGCATTAACCACATGGCTTACTACCTGACGCTCGAAAAGAAAAACGAGCAGGGGGAGTATGTCGACATTTATCCTGAACTGCTTAAGGCATTTGAATCGGGCAAAGCGCCGAAGCCGGGTTTGCACCACAATGGTCGCTGCACCAACCTAGTCCGCTACGAGATGTTTAAGAAGTTGGGCTACTTCGTAACGGAATCTTCAGAACATTTTTCTGAATACACGCCATATTTCATTAAGCCAAATCGCCCAGATTTGATTGAACGTTATAAAGTGCCACTTGATGAATATCCTAAACGTTGTGTAGAACAAATTGCAGACTGGAAAAAAGACCTCGAAGACTTCAAAAACGCGGATCAAATCACCGTCAAAGAGTCGCATGAATACGCGAGCACTATCATGAACTCGATTTGGACAGGCACGCCGAGTGTTATCTACGGCAACGTGAAGAACGAAGCGTTGATTGACAACTTACCGCAAGGTTGTTGTGTGGAAGTGGCTTGTTTGGTGGACGCAAACGGCATTCAACCTATCAAAGCAGGACGCTTACCAAATCACTTAGCGGCATTAATGCAGACCAACATTCATGTTCAAACGCTGCTGACAGAAGCCATCCTCACGGAAAACCGTGACCGCATTTACCATGCCGCCATGCTTGACCCTCACACTGCAGCAGTGCTTGGACTCGAAGAGATTTATGCCCTTGTTGATGACTTGATAGAAGCACACGAAGGTTGGTTGCCAGCGTGGGTGCATCAGTAAATCCAGACTCACAAAACCAATATCAATAAAAACGACAATAACGTGAATATACTGCGCCTTCTCGATGAGGGGGCGTAAGGAGTAACAAATGAGTATCTCTATGAATACCAAGCTGAGCTACGGCTTTGGCGCATTTGGTAAAGACTTCGCTATCACCATCGTTTACATGTATCTGATGTTCTATTACACCGACGTTGTTGGCCTCTCGGCTGCTGCGGTGGGGACCATCTTCTTAATCGCGCGTATTTGGGATGCTGTGAACGATCCGATTATGGGCTGGATCGTGAATAACACCCGCTCTCGTTGGGGTAAGTTTAAACCTTGGATCTTAGTCGGCACGCTCACCAACTCAGTTGTGTTAATCATGCTGTTTAGTGCGCATCACATAGAAGGGCCATGGCTGATCGCTTACGCCGCGGTTACTTACATCTTATGGGGCATGACTTACACCTTGATGGACATTCCTTTTTGGTCACTGGTTCCGACATTAACATTGGATAAACGTGAACGTGAAGAGTTGGTTCCTTATCCACGATTTTTTGCCAGCCTTGCATGGATTGTTACCGCTGCTATTGCTATGCCGTTTGTGAATTATGTTGGTGGCGACGACAAAGGGTTTGGTTTCCAAGTGTTTGCCATTTTGCTTGTCGGTTGTTTCCTCGTATCCACTTACGTCACGTTACGTAATGTGAAAGAGCGTTACTCAACCAGCAACCTTGACGTGACGAAGCCTGAAGAAAAAGTCTCACTGAAGAAGCTCCTTTCTCTTATCTACAAAAATGACCAACTGACCAGCGTGCTTTGTATGGCACTGTCATACAACCTCGCTACCAACATCATCACAGCCTTTGCGGTTTACTACTTCACCTATGTAGTCGGAAACGAAGAACTTTTCCCTTACTACATGGCTTATGCTGGTATTGCGAACCTAATTACACTGGTGTTGTTCCCTAAATTGGCGCAAATGTTCTCACGTCGGGTTTTATGGGCGTGCGCATCGAGCTTCCCGATCCTAGGCAGTGCGGTACTTATCTATGTAGGCATGTACGACAAACAAAGCATTCTGCTGATTTCTACTGCGGGCGTGTTATTGCAAATCGGTACGGCGCTATTTTGGGTACTCAACGTCATTATGGTGGCGGATACAGTGGACTATGGTGAGTACAAACTGGGATCTCGCTGCGAAAGTATTGCTTACTCAGTACAAACGCTGGTGGTTAAAGCAGGGTCTGCTTTTGCGGCTTTCTTTATTGGTATCGCACTTACCGCAGTGGATTATGTACCGAACATGGAGCAAAGCCCTGAAACCGTGTTTGGCATGCAATGCATCATGGTTGGTTTGCCTGCGTTCTTCTTCGCTATCGCTTTGGTTGTGTACTTCCGCTTCTACAAACTCAACGGTGCTTACCACCAAAAAATTCAGGATCATCTGACCGAGAAATACGACCATATTGTGGCCAATGATTCTGATGAGAAAACGAAAGTCTCTCCAGAATCCATTCAAGCGGTTTAACGCACCTTACAGCTATTAAAAATTAACATGCCGGTGTCTTCATTTCATGTCGCCGGCAGCATCCCGAATAAACGTTATCCAATAACCACGCTATCCCTACGAGAAAAAAATGAAACTGAAAATACTTGCTTCAGCGATTCTTGTCGCCCTTGTTTTGTCCGGTTGTAATAGCTCGTCTGATGATGATTCTTCGAAAGGCGATAACCTTGTCTCAAATTCTACCTTTGAAAATGACGGTTTAGGATGGAGCTACTGGTTTGCCAATGTGAAGTATGAAGATGCTTATGTTGGTGAGTCGATGGCGAGGATTGCCACCGGAACCAACCATCATGTGAGCCAAACAGTCACCATTCCAGAGACGGGTTTTTATGATTTATCCGCCCACATCAGCAGCCCAAGTGATGACGCCATTCTTGGCTTAAGTAACCTGATCGATGAGGTTCTCGTCAGCCAAACGATTGAAAAAACCAAAGACGAAAATACAGAAGGGGAACTATATAAGCCAAATACTCTGCCTGCTATTCCACTAGAGAAAGGTGAGCAAATTAAAGTCTGGTTTACAGGGTCTGATGTCGGAGGGGTGAGCGTCGACAGTGTGTCTTTAGTAAGAGTGAACAAGAGCCAGCCTGTTAGTTTTAATCAAATCATCCAATTTAAAGCCGCGCAACAGGTCGGTGTGACGGGCATTGATAAAACTCAGCGAACCGTCGAGTTCCAAGTCCCTTATGGCACCGATTTAAGTGCCATAACGGTGAGTACACTTTTGGTTTCTGAACAAAGCCGACCAAATTTGGATGTGGGTGAAGTTGTGGACTTTACTCAACCAGTGCAAGCGGTAGTAACAGATGCAAGTGGTAAAGAAGAAAAATGGACATTAACGGCGATTGAAAAAGAGAAGCAGGTTGTCGTCACTTCGTCCAATCAGAAGCTTCAAGATTCGTTTGAATGGGCAATTGATAAAACACGTCGTTTTGTTATGACTGGGCAGCATGATCTGGTTAACCGTGATGAGAATAATAATGATGGTGATGGTACGGCTGATTACATCCCATCTTATTGGGCTGGCTATTTTGACCGAACGGCTTTCTACTCTCGCGACTTCTTACATCAAGCTAGCGGAGCCAAAATCGCAGGTCTAGATGCCGAAAACTTTTCGATGTTTAAGACCTTCGCTAAGCATTCTACCGAATCGAGAAAATGGTATACCTTGTGGGCGGTTAACTTTGATGGCACGCCACATACCATTGACTACAAAGATGACAGCTGGTTTGTACGTGAAGTACCTGCTCAATTTGAGTTTGTAGAAAAAGCATGGAAGCAATATCAATGGACAGGAGACAAGCGTTACATCGAAGACCCAGATTTATGGCGTTTTTACACCAAGGTGCTAACGGACTATATCGCGCTTCACGACGATCAAGACCCTAACGGTATTGCCGAAGGTTATGGTGGTATTTTTGAAGGCTCCGCAACTTACAATGAGCGTGGCGAATTCCCAATCGAAGCCGGTGATGGCATCGGCTCTCAATACCAAGCTACGGTAGCGTATGCTGCAATGTTTGGGGCTCGAGAAGAGTACAGCGAGGCGGCGCTTTGGCAAGAGAAAGCACAGCAACTTAAAGACTTCTTTAATGAAGAATGGAGTATTGCGGATCCAAATAAACCGTTGGATAACTACGTTAACATCGTTCAGCGTGATGGTTTCCGTATGAATGACTTCGGTAAAGAAAACAGTTGGTTCATGCCAATGAAGCTGATCACTGAACCTGGAGAGCGTAACAACCGCTACTTAGACTTTATTGCAGAAAATCTGGGTGATGGAATTGGAAGTACGACGGAAGCGCCATACAACATTGAGGCTTACACTTATATCCCTGAAACCTACTTCCCTTACAATCGCAATGCGGAAGCATGGAAATGGATGCAGTACATCATGGATATCAAAGACGAGCCCCATGAGCGTCCAACTCAAGGTACCAACGGTGACTATCCTGAAATCTCATTTACCTTTATTTCGAATACCATTGAGGGGTTGATGGGCATCAAGCCTGATGCGGCAAACCATCGAGTCGTAACTGCATCTCACCTCACGGATGATATTGACTGGTTGCAAGTTGAGCAGCTTCCGATGGGAGAGCACGAGCTAACTTTACGTCATGATGGCTTAGAGCGATCGACACTTACCAATACCTCTGAGGAAAACTTAGAGTGGGAAGCTTGGTTCTATGGCGATTACCCGACACTTATCGTTGACGAACAGTCTGTTTCTGCCAAGCACAAATACGTGAACGGACAGAAGGTGAGTTATGTAATTGTCACGCTTACCGCCAACTCAAGTGTTGAAGTTCGAAAGTAGTCTGAGTCACCACTGCGAATAACCACAAAGCCTAGTGCACCATCACTAGGCTTTTTGCTATTCGCTGTCTCGTCGGGAAATGCGCAACCGCATCACTTTTCTTAAAAAAACACTAAACGTTTCTTTAATTTGGTCGATAAGTATCCAAAGCCTTAATTTCAGGACCAATATTTGTGGCGATCACCGTTAATACCAATGTGGCAGCACTTGTCGCACAGCGTCATTTGACCAGTGCAACCGATATGCTGAACCAATCCATGGAGCGTTTGTCTTCAGGGAAGCGTATTAACAGCGCGAAGGATGACGCTGCGGGTCTGCAAATCTCCAACCGCTTACAATCGCAAATGCGTGGTTTAGATGTTGCCGTGCGCAACGCGAACGATGGCATTTCCATCATGCAAACTGCGGAAGGCGCGATGAATGAGGTGACTAACATCATGCAGCGCATGCGTGATTTGTCGCTCCAGTCAGCCAATGGCTCAAATAGCAAAGCGGAACGCACTGCGTTGCAAGAAGAGGTCTCTGCACTTAACGATGAGCTAAACCGCATTGCGGAAACTACTTCTTTTGGTGGGCGTAAACTGCTCAATGGCAGCTTTGGTAAGTCGGCATTTCAAATCGGCGCTGCGTCAGGTGAAGCCGTGCAAGTTGAATTAAAGTCGATGCGCAGTGATGGCATTGATATGGGCGGCTTTAGTTACATTGCAAACGGACGTGCAAGCTCTGATTGGAAAGTAAAAGACGGTGCGAATGATCTTGGTATGTCATTTACGAATCGTTTTGGTGAGACGGAAACCATTCAAATTAATGCCAAAGCTGGCGATGATATCGAAGAGCTTGCGACTTATATCAATGGTCAAACTGACAAAGTCACGGCATCTGTGAATGAAGAAGGTCAGTTACAGCTATTTATGGCTGGAGAAGAAACTTCAGGAGCTTTATCGTTTTCAGGTGATTTAGCCAGTGAACTGGGGTTACAGCTAAAAGGTTACGATGCGGTTGATAACATCGACATTACGTCTGTCGGTGGTGCGCAACAAGCCGTGGCCGTCCTAGATACAGCGATGAAGTACGTTGATAGCCATCGTGCCGAGCTAGGTGCCTATCAAAACCGCTTTAATCATGCGATCAATAATCTGGATAACATCCACGAAAACCTAGCGGCTTCGAACAGCCGTATTCAAGATACCGACTACGCCAAAGAAACCACGCAAATGGTGAAGCAGCAGATCTTACAACAGGTCAGTACTTCTATTCTGGCACAAGCAAAACAAGCGCCAAACCTTGCTTTGACGCTGCTTGGTTAATGGTTCGCACCACACGAATTTAACGCAAAATCAGCCTGTATCGACAATTCGAAAAGAAGCTTTAGCGAAAAATGAAAGTTTTTTTGCTTTTTTATCCGCTTCGTCACGATTACCCCTCCAAACGAATTATTTTCAAAAAAATCTAAAAATTTTTCTAAAGAAAACAGGGCATGCGCCGTTAATAAAAGTAACTTTGAGAGAACTACTTGGTTTTCCGAGACGTCGGAAACCGCTACATCGGAAAATCAATTGGAGAAATCACCATGGCAGTGAATGTAAACACAAACGTATCAGCGATGACCGCTCAGCGTTACCTAAACAACGCAAACTCAGCACAACAAACTTCTATGGAGCGTTTGTCTTCAGGTTTCAAAATCAACAGCGCAAAAGACGACGCTGCGGGTCTTCAAATCTCGAACCGCTTGAACGTACAAAGCCGTGGCCTGGATGTGGCTGTTCGTAACGCGAACGACGGTATCTCTATTGCACAAACTGCTGAAGGTGCAATGAACGAGACAACCAACATCCTGCAACGTATGCGTGACCTATCTCTTCAATCTGCGAACGGCTCTAACTCAAAATCTGAGCGTGTTGCGATTCAAGAAGAAGTAACAGCACTAAACGACGAACTAAACCGTATCGCTGAAACGACATCTTTCGGTGGTAACCGCCTACTTAACGGTACTTACGGCACTCAGTCTTTCCAAATCGGTGCGGACAACGGTGAAGCAGTAATGCTTAACCTAAAAGACATGCGCTCAGACAACCAAATGATGGGCGGCGTGAGCTACCAAGCTGACAACGGCAAAGACAAAAACTGGAACGTTGCTGCTGATAAATCAGACATGAAAATCAGCCTAACAGACAGCTTTGGTCAAGAACAAGAAATCAACATCAGCGCGAAAGCGGGTGACGATATCGAAGAGCTAGCGACGTACATCAACGGTCAAACAGACCTAGTGAAAGCGTCAGTAGACCAAGACGGTAAGCTGCAAGTGTTTGCGGGCAACAACAAAGTGGAAGGCGACGTTGAATTCTCTGGCGGCCTATCTGGTGAGTTAGGTCTAAGCGACGGTAAGAAAGTAACGGTTGATACTATCGACGTAACATCAGTAGGTGGTGCACAAGAGTCTGTAGCTATCATTGATGCGGCATTGAAATACGTAGACAGCCACCGTGCAGAGCTAGGTGCTTTCCAAAACCGTTTCAACCACGCAATCAGCAACTTGGATAACATCAACGAGAACGTGAACGCGTCGAAGAGCCGTATCAAAGATACCGACTTCGCGAAAGAAACGACTCAAATGACCAAGTCACAAATTCTATCTCAAGCGTCAAGCTCAATCCTTGCGCAAGCGAAACAAGCGCCTAACTCAGCGCTAAGCCTACTAGGTTAATTTTCAACCTAAAGGCAAGAACCTCATTGGCTCGTGGTGAGAGATGAGCGAGTAAACCCAGCTTCGGCTGGGTTTTTTTATGTCTGATTTTTTATTTTAATCGAGTGTTATTTATCCCCAATCGTAATATTAGAGATTCATCACACTTCATTAAGTCGAAGAAAATAATCGCAAAAAATTGAAATTTTCTCCTAAAGGATATTTATAGGCCGCCGTTAAAGGGACTGAGAGAAATGAGATGTACCTAAGTGAGGTGAGAGACACGACGGTACATCAACTAAAGCCTTAAGGAGATCAACTATGGCGATTAACGTTAATACTAACGTTTCTGCGATGACCGCACAGCGTTACCTAAATCAGGCGGCTGAAGGTCAACAAAAATCAATGGAGCGTTTGTCTTCGGGTTATAAAATCAATAGCGCGAAAGACGATGCTGCCGGTCTACAGATTTCTAACCGTTTGAACGCACAGAGCCGTGGTCTAGACATGGCTGTGAAAAACGCGAACGACGGTATTTCTATTGCACAGGTTGCTGAAGGTGCAATGAATGAATCTACCAACATCCTACAACGTATGCGTGACCTATCGCTTCAATCTGCGAACGGTTCGAACTCAAAATCAGAACGTGTAGCGATCCAAGAAGAAGTTACAGCGCTTAATGACGAACTAAACCGTATCGCTGAAACAACCTCTTTCGGTGGTAACAAGCTTCTTAACGGTACTTACGGTACTCAATCTTTCCAAATCGGTGCGGACTCTGGTGAAGCGGTCATGCTTTCTATGGGTAACCTACGTTCTGATACTTCTGCAATGGGCGGTAAGAGCTATGCAGCAGAAGACGGTAAAGATGCATCTTGGGCGGTTGGTGACAACACTGAACTTAAGCTGAACTACACCAACAAGCAAGGTGAAGAGAAAGAGCTGACTATCACTGCAAAGCAAGGCGATGATATTGAACAGCTAGCAACTTACATCAACGGTCAAAGCGACGACGTTAAAGCGTCTGTTGGTGAGGACGGTAAGCTGCAAGTATTCGCTGCTACTCAAAAAGTAACAGGTGATGTTGAGTTCTCTGGCAACCTAGCAGGTGAAATTGGCTTCGGTGATGCTAAAGACGTAACGGTTAAAGACATCGACGTAACGTCAGTTGCAGGTTCTCAAGAAGCGGTAGCTATTATCGATGGCGCACTAAAATCAGTAGACAGCCAACGTGCGTCTCTTGGTGCATTCCAAAACCGTTTCAACCACGCAATCAGCAACCTAGACAACATTAACGAGAACGTTAACGCGTCTAACAGCCGTATTAAAGATACTGACTACGCGAAGGAAACAACGGCGATGACTAAGTCGCAGATCCTTCAACAAGCAAGTACTTCAATCTTGGCACAAGCGAAGCAGTCACCATCTGCGGCGCTGAGCTTGTTGGGCTAATTGGGTCGACTCAGCCTAGTGATACCATCACCAAAGCGATAGACCTAATCGTTAGCTCATAAGGTGGAAGGGAGATTGTAATGGAAATATCCTCCTACGCATCGAACATCCAGCCTTACGGCACACCGAGTGGCACAAAAGTTGCTAAAGAAAATGGCATAGGCACGCCTAGCACAGCAAGTTCAACCGGTAATACTTCGCCTGTAAAAGCGAAGGAAACCGAACGTGACCTCTCTGTTCAAGCTGCGATTGAAATGGCGGAATCCCGCCAAGAGCTGAACAAAGAAGAGCGCGAGAAAATGGTTGAGCAAATGAATGAATTTGTGAGCGCCATGAATAAAGGAGTGGCGTTTCGAGTCGATGAAGAATCGGGTCGAGACGTCGTGACGATTTACGAAGCCACAACCGGTGATGTAATTCGTCAGATTCCTGATGAAGAAATGCTAGTGGTATTGCGTCGCCTAGCTGAGCACACAGCTAACCGCGGTTTGTTAGTTGAAAAGGTGTAAGTCGTTTTTGAGGTGATTTGATGAGTTTAGGCCCTTTGGGGATGTCTGGTGGCATGGATATCAATTCCATGGTCAGCAAAATTGTAGATGCCGAGCGTGTGCCAAAGCAGCAACGCATCGACAACGAGCGTACGACAATTGACGCCAGCATCAGTGCCTACGGGCGACTCAGAGAATCGTTGGATACGATGAAAAATCTCATGACGAACTTTCGTCAGGAGAAGGCGTTTGCCGTTCGTTCTGTAGAGACAACGGACGACGCAGTCGTATCTGCGACCGCAACTACTGACGCTATAGCCGGTAAGTATGCTATCGATGTGTTGCAGCTTGCACAGAGCCATAAAGTGGCTTCTGACGTTCTGCCAGAAGACGCTAAGTTTGGTCCTGGTAAGCTGCAGATTTCTCTTGGTGATGACACCTTCGACGTTAATGTCCGTTCTAGCTCTAAGCTAGTTGATGTCGTTCGTGGAATTAACGGCGCTAAGGATAACCCTGGCGTACGTGCTTCCTTAATTAACGACGTAGAAGGGCCGCGTTTGATCCTTGCTTCGAACCTGTCGGGCAAGGACCATCAACTTAAAGTCAGTGTGGACGCCGAAGCCGGCAGCCCTCTGAAACATTTCGAATACAAAACACTGGAAGACCGAGTGAATGCGCTTGAAGAAGCACGTGAAGCGGCTGAAGCAGTGTTAGGGCCTCTAAAAGCGCCTGAAACCGATGCAAACCAACCGGAAGCGTTGGATGCAGACGGCAATCCTATACCTCCTGAAGAACAACAAGCGGCAGAGAATGTGCCAGATGGCGCAACGGATGAATCGATCTCTGCGGCCGGTGCTGCCGCTGCGAAAGCGGGTCAAGAAGCGATAGAAAAAGCCAATCAACGAGCGGGTATGCGTCCGCAAGACAGTATCCCTGGCTGGACTGAAACCGCTTCAGGTACACTCCTCGATTCTTACCGTCCACCGGAATTAGAGTTGGACGAAGATGCGATCGCCAAAGCGCCAGACGTACCGGGCTGGAACAATACCGCCTCAGGTACGTTGACTGATTCTTACGTCACAACCAAAGAAGCCAAGCAGCAATTAGAGCAAGAAAAAGCCGAGATCGAAGAAAAGATTGCGGATGAAAAACAAGCGCTTGACCAAAAAGTGGAACGTGGAGAACTGACAGAAGAACAAGCAAAGACCATCCATCGCGCTAAATTAGAACCCGAAGAGCGTGAACGTCTTGAAAAGATAGATGTAGCAGAAGCTAAAATTGCTGAGGCTCAAAAATCCTTCGAGGCTTACACCGGTATGGCTCAAGTCCAAGCAGGACAAGACTCCATGGTGATGCTGGATGGTGTTGCGCAGTTGTCGAGTCACAACAACGTCATTGAAGATGCGATTGAGGGCGTGAACCTCACTTTGAAAGGCAAATCAGAGCTGGGTAAACCGCCTGCTGAAATTGGTGTTGAATATGACCGTCAAAGCGTGCGCTCAGATATCGAAAGCTTT
This sequence comes from Vibrio sp. Sgm 5, assembly GCF_026241575.1. Taxonomy (NCBI): domain Bacteria; kingdom Pseudomonadati; phylum Pseudomonadota; class Gammaproteobacteria; order Vibrionales; family Vibrionaceae; genus Vibrio; species Vibrio sp. Sgm 5. The sequence goes on along the minus strand of NZ_JAPHPY010000012.1, from coordinate 104,445 downwards.
GTTTCGGCTTACAACGCGTTCTATCAAACATCCAAAGCATTAGCGAATGTCGACCCAACGACAGGTCAACGCGGGCCTTTAGCGGGTGACAGTACTGTTCGTAATGCTGATTCTCGGTTGAAATCGGTCTTTTCGACCAACATTGAAAAAGCACCAGAAGACCTAAAATCGCTGACTGAATTTGGCATTACTACGACTCGTCAAGGTACGCTAGAAATCAACTACGACATGCTTGATCGTCAGCTGAACAACAACTTCAACGAGTTAGAGAAGTTCTTTGGTGGCAATACCGGTTTTGCCAAACGTGTGGAAGATGCGATTCAAGGCATCACGGGTTTCACTGGCAGTATCCGTACTCGTGAAAAAAGCCTGACTGAACAAAATTATCGTCTGAGTGATGATCAAGCGGCACTCGATCGCCGCATGGACAGTTTAGAGAAGCGCACTCATGCAAAATTCGCTGCCATGCAAGACGCTACTGGCAAGATGCAAGGCCAACTTGGAGCGTTAATGAACGCGCTGGGCTAATAGATGCGAAATGAAATTATTGAAATAAGTGATATTGATCAACTAATTACGCAAGAACTGGAAAAAGTCGACGTTAATGCTGAAGAAATTCAACGTTTGGTCGATATCAGGGAACGGTTATTGCAAAACCTGCTACCCATTGTCGAGAGCAATCCGGTGCTAAAGCAGGAAGCAGAATGGCAAAACTTGCTTATTCGTACCAAAAGAATTGTCGAGCTGATGCAGGCAGAGACTTCTAACGTGGGTAAAGAACTTCATAAGTTCCGTTATGGTCAGCGTTCGCTTCAGCAGTACAAAAAATTTATATAAAAGAGGAATACTATGCGCGGTTCTTTGCAAGCATACAAAAAGGTATCAGTCGACAGCCAATTGAGCGCGGCTTCTCCGCACAAAGTCATTCAAATGCTAATGGCGGGTGCAATTGAGCGTCTGATCCAAGGTAAAGCAGCAATGCAAGCAGGCAATATTCCTGCAAAAGGTGAGCGTCTGGGTAAAGCATTGGACATCATCATCGCACTGCGCAGCTGTCTGTCGATGGACGACGGTGGTGATATTGCATCAAACTTAGATTCACTTTACGAGTTCATGATCACTCAGATCTCGGCAGCGAACCACCAAAACGATCCTCAACCGATCGACGACGTTATCGACATTATTCGTGAGATAAAATCAGCTTGGGACCAGATCCCGGCTGAATTCCACAACCTAACAGCTGCTGAAGTAGGCATTTAATAATCAAAACAATACCTTACTTAAATAGTAGGGTATTGCGTCTGATTGCACAGAAAGTTATTCAGTAAAGTTACAATCAAGTTCACACCTCTTTATTGCTTGGTTGCCTTATTTTTTTATTCAAATAAAATAGAAGTCATTAGTGGCCCCTAATGGCTTTTTTTTGTTGCTGATTTTCCTATTTTGTCTATCGTTAATTGAGAGTGGTCCCCCCTTTTTACACTCAATTGCGCAAATCAAGGTCTGGCCGCAACACACCCATAATAAAGGCAATCATTCTTACTTATGCAAGGTTTGGCAAAGCTGCTTGTAATTGATGACGATGCACCAAGTCGTTTAAATATAAGCAATATATTGGAATTTGTTGGAGAAAGTTGCGAAGCGGTCAGTTCTGACCAGCTAGGCGATGTAGACTGGTCTAGCGTGTGGTCAGGTTGTATTGTCGGTAACATCTCGGCGGGTAGTGCTGCGACAACAGTGATGGCTCACCTTAATGAAGCCTACCATATCCCACTTCTCATCTTGGGCTCGTTTCCGCTGCCTGTTGATGACTTGCCAAATTTCGTTGGGGAGTTAGAGCAACCGCTGAACTACCCACAACTTAGCGAAGCACTGCGTCACTGCAAAGATTTCCTTGGTCGCAAAGGCGTTAACGTTGTTGCAAGCGCACGCAAAAATACTCTTTTCCGTAGCCTTGTAGGCCAAAGCCGTGGCATTCAAGAAGTTCGTCATTTGATTGAACAAGTTTCTAATACTGAAGCAAACGTCCTGATCTTGGGTGAATCTGGCACGGGTAAAGAAGTCGTCGCACGCAATATTCATTACCATTCTGCTTACCGTAATGGTCCGTTTGTGCCAATTAACTGTGGCGCAATTCCGCCAGAGCTGTTGGAAAGTGAACTGTTTGGTCATGAGAAAGGTGCTTTCACGGGGGCATTGACCTCGCGTAAAGGCCGATTCGAATTGGCAGAAGGCGGTACGATCTTCCTTGATGAAATTGGCGATATGCCAATGTCGATGCAAGTGAAGTTACTGCGCGTTCTACAAGAGCGTTGTTTTGAACGTGTAGGTGGTAACACCACGATTAAAGTAAACGTTCGTGTTGTAGCAGCAACGCACCGCAACCTAGAGAACATGATCGATGATGGCACATTCCGTGAAGATCTGTTCTACCGCCTCAATGTATTCCCAATCGAGATGCCGGCGCTGAAAGCACGTAAGCAAGATATTCCATTGCTACTGCAAGAACTGATGACGCGTTTGGAAGCCGAAGGTGGGCAACCAATTTGCTTTACGCCTCGTGCAATTAACTCCTTAATGGAACACAACTGGCCGGGTAACGTTCGCGAGCTTGCGAACCTTGTTGAACGCATGATTATTCTGTACCCGAACAGTTTGGTCGACGTAAACCATCTGCCAACCAAGTACCGTTACAGTGATATTCCTGAGTTCCAACCAGAAGGTAACCCATTTACTTCGGTTGAAGAACAAGAGCGTGACGTGTTCCAAGATATCTTTTCTGAGAACTTCAGTTTTGAAGATCAAAGCGATCTAGACCACAACATGAATGCGCCTCAAGCACTGCCGCCAGAAGGCGTGAACTTGAAAGAGCTATTAGCCGATATGGAAGTCAATATGATCAGCCAAGCGTTAGAAGCGCAAGGTGGTGTGGTTGCACGAGCAGCAGATATGCTTGGAATGCGACGCACGACTTTGGTTGAGAAAATGCGTAAATACAACCTACAACGATAGGTAAAGTCTGACGTTCATACGCTTAAACTCTGAACGTTTTGTTATCTTTTCTGACAATAAAACCGCACTTTTCTTAGTGTCAACTTCTTGTCGATAACATAACGCTATGATAAATATAGAAAACAGCTTGGTATGCTAATTGCTTACCAAGCTGTTTTAGTATTTAAATGGCGATATTTCGACAGGCAGTGAATGGACAATAACACCAACCAATCCCATTTAGACTCAGTAGAGAATCAAGTAGAGCGTTACAAACAAGTTTTGGACGTGATGCCTGCTGGTGTGATCTTGCTCGATACACACGGTGTTGTGCGCGAAGCGAACCCAGAGGCACATCGAATTCTAGAGATTCCACTGGTCAACGAGAAATGGTTCAACATCATCCAAGCGGTCTTTGATCCGCGTGAAGATGATGGTCATGAAATCTCACTGCGTAACGGACGTAAAGTTCGCTTGGCGATCTCCGCTTCGGCGACGGGACAGCTGATTCTGATCACCGACTTGACCGAAACACGCTTGCTGCAATCACGCGTGAGTGATTTGCAACGACTGTCCTCCTTAGGTCGCATGGTGGCGTCTTTGGCTCACCAAGTAAGAACGCCGTTATCAAGTGCCATGCTATATGCATCAAATTTAGGTGCGCCAAATCTCCCTCCAGCGACAAGAGAGCGATTTCAAAGCAAATTAATGGATCGACTGCACGATTTGGAGAAGCAGGTTAATGATATGCTGCTTTTTGCCAAGGGTGGTGATAATAAAGTCATTAAGCCATTTAACATTGCTCAGCTTGTTGCGGAATACCAGCCGATGGTGGAAACCGCGCTGAAGAACAATAACATTGACTACTTCTTAGAAGTGGAAGAAGAACAGACTGAGCTGTTAGGCAATGCTAACGCCATTGCATCCGCACTGAGTAACTTGGTGATGAATGCGATTCAGATGTCTGGAAAGGAATCACAAATAGATGTCTTTTTCCGCCCGGTTAACGGTGAACTGCGCATTTCTGTGCAAGACAGCGGGCCGGGAGTACCAAAAGAACTACAAGCCAAGATTATGGAGCCGTTTTTTACCACGCGTTCTCAAGGAACCGGGTTGGGGCTCGCTGTAGTTCAAATGGTTTGCCGTGCCCATGACGGTCGATTGGAACTCATTTCAGAGCAGGGCGATGGAGCCTGCTTTACTATGTGCATTCCGCTAGAGCGAGTGCAAGCAGATACTGGAGAATCATAATGGCGCAAAGCAAAGTGCTGATCGTAGAGGACGATGAAGGTCTTCGTGAAGCCCTAGTAGATACTCTGGCTCTGGCAGGGTACGAATGGTTAGAAGCCGATTGTGCAGAAGATGCGTTAGTAAAACTAAAGTCAAACGCGGTCGACATCGTGGTTTCTGACGTACAAATGGCAGGCATGGGCGGTTTGGCTCTGCTACGCAATATCAAACAGAATTGGCCGAACTTACCCGTTCTTCTTATGACGGCTTACGCAAACATTGAAGACGCAGTATCAGCAATGAAAGAAGGTGCTATTGATTACATGGCGAAGCCATTTGCACCAGAAGTACTGCTGAACATGGTGAGCCGTTACGCACCAATTAAGAGTGACGATAACGGTGACGCGGTCGTGGCGGACGAGAAAAGTCTGCGCCTACTGGCTTTGGCTGACAAAGTCGCGCGCACCGATGCAAACGTGATGATCTTGGGCCCAAGCGGCTCTGGTAAAGAAGTGATGTCCCGTTACATCCACAATGCGTCTAATCGCAAAGATGGCCCTTTTGTCGCAATCAACTGTGCAGCAATCCCAGACAACATGCTTGAAGCGACGTTGTTCGGCTACGAGAAAGGTGCGTTTACCGGTGCGGTTCAAGCGTGTCCGGGTAAGTTTGAGCAAGCACAAGGCGGTACGATTTTGCTGGATGAAATCAGTGAAATGGACTTGAGCTTACAAGCGAAACTGCTACGTGTTTTACAAGAGCGAGAAGTGGAGCGTTTGGGTAGCCGCAAGAGCATCAAGCTCGACGTGCGCGTTCTTGCCACTAGTAACCGTGACCTCAAGCAGTACGTCTCAGAGGGCAACTTCCGTGAAGACTTGTACTACCGCTTGAACGTATTCCCAATTTCATGGCCAGCACTTTGTGAACGTAAGGGGGATATTGCGCCACTTGCAACGCATCTTGCTGAACGTCATTGCAGCAAAATGGGCATGCCAGTACCTAAGTTCTCACCAGTTGCATTAGATAAACTGCTTCAATATCCATGGCCGGGTAACGTTCGTGAGTTGGATAACGTGGTTCAGCGAGCACTCATTTTGAGCGAAAACGGTGACATCGATGCAGAACACATTTTGTTGGAAGGTGTAGATTGGCAAGATGCAAGCAGCCTACAATCTGTTGTGCAAAATGCTGAGGTTTTGGTTCCCGATGTTAAGCCTGTCGCGCAAGTGGATCCGATCAATCGTGTTGCCGCTGGTGGTGAAGGCCTTGGTGGTGAACTACGTGACCAAGAGTACGCGATCATTTTGGAAACCTTGATCGAATGTAACGGCCGCCGCAAAGAGATGGCAGAGAAATTAGGTATTAGTCCACGTACCCTGCGTTACAAACTCGCCAAAATGCGTGACGCTGGTATCGATATTCCTGCTTAGTACTCACATCAATAGCCATAGGACAAAAGTGTGGGTACACTACGGCACTATTGTCTTATGGCACAGTAATTGCTGTGTCAATAATCAGTTTTAGTTAATAGTCAAACTTTTGGCTTAGAGGTGACAATGAAAGTTGATGGTATTCAAGCACAAATGCGCGCCATGATGGTGGAAGCGACCAACACCGCTCCCGTTGCAACTGGTGCGAAAGTAGGGGCGGATTTTGGCGATCTCCTCACTAAAGCCATCAATAACGTTAACTCACTTCAAAAAACATCCGGCGACCTGCAAACGCGTTTCGATCGTGGTGACGCTGATGTTTCCCTTTCTGACGTTATGATTGCTCGTAACAAGTCCAGTGTTGCATTTGATGCCACTGTACAAATCCGCAATAAGCTCGTTGAGTCCTATAAGGATCTCATGAACATGCCAGTGTAATTTAGGTAATAAGTGTGGCAGACAAGTCTACAGATTTAACCGTCACCGATGGCGGCGCAGATGGTGCACTGATCGCTGGCTCAGATTTGGATGTGGATAGCCAAAACCCAGATCTTGAAGAGCGTAGTGCGTCAAAATTCGATATGGCAGTAGGTGACCTCGATTTACTTCGACAGGTTGTGCTTGTGCTGTCTATCTCTATCTGTGTTGCGTTAATCGTGATGCTGTTCTTCTGGGTGAAAGAGCCGGAAATGCGCCCTCTAGGTGCGTATGAAACCGAAGAATTGATCCCAGTGCTGGATTATCTTGATCAGCAAAAAATCAACTACAAGCTTGATGGCAACACCATCTCGGTTGAGTCGAGTGATTACAACTCGATCAAACTCGGCATGGTGCGTTCAGGTGTGAACCAAGCGACTGAGGCGGGTGATGATATTCTGCTGCAAGACATGGGCTTTGGTGTATCACAACGTTTGGAGCAAGAACGTTTGAAGCTCAGCCGCGAGCGCCAACTTGCGCAAGCGATTGAAGAGATGAAGCAAGTGCGTAAAGCACGTGTGCTTCTTGCTTTGCCAAAACACAGTGTGTTCGTACGTCACAACCAAGAAGCGTCTGCTTCGGTATTTTTGACACTCTCTACTGGCACAAGCCTTAAGCAACAAGAAGTTGACTCCATCGTAGACATGGTGGCGAGTGCTGTTCCTGGCATGAAGACGTCACGTATTACGGTGACCGATCAACACGGTCGTCTATTGAGCTCAGGCTCACAAGATCCTGCCTCTGCGGCTCGTCGTAAAGAGCAAGAACTTGAACGCAGTCAAGAACAAGCGCTACGAGAAAAAATTGATTCCGTCCTGCTGCCAATCCTAGGTTTTGGTAACTACACCGCGCAAGTAGACATCCAAATGGATTTCAGTGCGGTAGAGCAGACTCGCAAACGTTTCGACCCAAATACACCAGCGACACGAAGCGAATACGCACTCGAAGATTATAACAACGGTAACATGGTGGCAGGCATTCCTGGCGCTTTGAGCAATCAACCGCCCGCGGACGCGTCTATCCCACAAGACGTCGCGCAGATGAAAGATGGCTCAATTACCGGCCAAGGCTCGGTGCGTAAAGAATCAACGCGCAACTTTGAACTCGATACCACCATCAGTCACGAACGTAAACAGACTGGTACATTGGCACGCCAAACCGTTTCTGTAGCTATCAAAGACCGTCGCAGCGTGAATCCAGACACGGGTGAAGTCACTTACACTCCAATGTCAGAATCTGAAATTAATGCGATTCGTCAAGTGCTGATCGGTACGGTTGGTTTTGACCAAAATCGTGGTGACTTACTCAATGTCTTGAGTGTGAAGTTTGCCGAGCCAGAACTTGAGCAGATGGTCGATCCACCGATTTGGGAACATCCGAACTTCAATGATTGGGTTCGTTGGTTCGCAAGTGCATTGGTGATCATCGTTGTGGTCTTGGTGTTGGTTCGCCCAGCATTGAAGAAACTGCTCAACCCAGCGAGCGACGACGAAGACGAAATGTACGGACCAGATGGCTTGCCAATTGGTGCGGATGGCGAAACCAGCCTGATTGGTAGCGACATCGAAAGCGGTGAACTGTTTGAGTTTGGTTCAAGCATTGATTTGCCTAACCTTCACAAAGATGAAGATGTATTGAAAGCGGTTCGCGCTCTGGTTGCAAACGAGCCTGAACTTGCCGCTCAAGTTGTGAAAAATTGGATGAATGACAATGGCTAACGATATCGTTCCTCAAGATGAAAATGGCGGATTGCCGGTAGAATTTGATGCGTCCACCATTACTGGTGAAGAAAAAGCAGCCATCTTATTGCTCAGCCTGAATGAGAGTGACGCCGCTGGCATTATTCGTCACCTAGAACCCAAGCAGGTTCAGCGTGTGGGCAGTGCAATGGCAAAGGCAAAGGACCTTAGCCAAGACAAAGTCTCAGCGGTTCATCGAGCGTTTTTGGAAGACATCCAGAAATACACCAACATTGGTATGGGCAGCGAAGACTTTATGCGTAATGCTCTGGTTGCTGCACTGGGTGAAGACAAAGCGAATAACTTGGTTGATCAAATCCTATTGGGTACCGGCTCGAAAGGTCTGGATTCATTAAAATGGATGGACCCTCGCCAAGTGGCAAGCATTATTGTCAACGAACACCCGCAGATCCAAACGATAGTTTTGTCTTACTTGGAAGCAGACCAGTCCGCAGAAATCTTATCTCAGTTCCCAGAGCGTGTGCGCTTGGACCTGATGATGCGTATTGCCAACCTAGAAGAAGTTCAACCGTCTGCACTGGCAGAGCTGAACGAAATCATGGAGAAACAGTTCGCAGGCCAAGCGGGTGCACAAGCCGCGAAGATTGGCGGCCTGAAGGCAGCGGCAGAAATCATGAACTACCTAGACAACAACGTCGAAGGTATCTTGATGGAACAAATTCGCGACCAAGACGAAGACATGGCGACACAAATCCAAGACCTTATGTTCGTATTCGAGAACTTGGTGGAAGTGGACGACCAAGGTATTCAGAAATTGCTGCGTGACGTTCCACAGGACGTTCTGCAACGTGCACTTAAAGGTGCCGACGACTCTCTACGTGAGAAAGTCTTCAAGAACATGTCTAAGCGTGCAGCTGAGATGATGCGCGACGATATCGAAGCAATGCCTCCGGTTCGCGTAGCAGACGTAGAAGCGGCGCAGAAAGAAATCTTGGCGATTGCTCGTCGTATGGCTGACGCTGGCGAAATCATGCTGTCTGGCGGCGCAGACGAGTTCTTATAATCCTTTCTTATTCCTCCTGCTTAAGTGGGAGGAATGCACTTCCTTAGTCGCGCATTTTTCAAAGCACTTTATTTTTAATATCAATTTCAACATAGACAGATTGTAGGTTAAGCATGGCTGGCGATAGAAAACGTGGATTTATCCGTCCTGATGAAGACGATGCGATGATCGAACCGCAGCGCTGGGGGTTGCCTGATTATGGTGAGCCGAAAGCAAAGCAAGCCAAGCAAACTGCGTTCAACTACGATCCAGGTTGGGTGCCAAACTTTGACGAACCAGAAGAAGAGCAAGCGCTTGAGCTGACAGAAGAACAGATTGAATTGATCAAGCAGGGCGCTTATCAAGAAGGTCTGTATCAAGGTCAAGAAGCAGGCTTTAAACAAGGCTACGACAAAGGCAAAGAAGAAGGCATTCAAGCAGGACATGCAGAAGGTCTGGAGCTCGGCAAAGTTGAAGGCGTGACGGCAGGACAAGAGTACATTCAGCAGCAAGTCGAAACCTTCATGAACTTGGCAAACCAGTTCGCTCAGCCTTTGGAGCTCATGAACGCTCAGGTTGAAAAGCAGCTGATAGACATGGTGTTGTGCCTAGTCAAAGAAGTCGTACACGTGGAAGTGCAAACCAATCCTCAAATTATTCTCGATACGGTGAAGCAGTCTGTCGAAGCGTTGCCTATTTCTGGTCATCCAATCACCTTGCATTTGAACCCCGATGACGTCGCGATCATCCGTTCTGCATATGGTGAAGAAGAGCTCGATTGCCGTAACTGGACGTTGGTCTCTGAACCGGCGCTAAACCGTGGCGATGTACAAATTGCAGCGGGTGAATCGAGCATTAACTACCGCATGGAAGAACGCGTAAAAAGCGTGTTGAACAGCTTTTGTGGTGCAAATCGCCATCAAGGGAGCGAGTAATCCATGCAAGCCTTGGCCGACCGCTTAAAAAACTACAAAGTTGAAGGTTTAACCACACGCCCTGTTGCTTCCGGCAAGCTTGTGCGTGTTGTTGGCTTAACTTTGGAAGCGACGGGTTGCCGTGCGCCAATTGGCAGTTTGTGTTTGGTCGAAACCATGTCCGGTCATATGGAAGCGGAAGTAGTGGGCTTTTCTGGAGACAATCTTTTCTTAATGCCGAGTGAGCAAATCACAGGCATCTTACCAGGGGCGAAAGTGACACCTTTGACCAGCGAGGCCGGTCTGCCTGTTGGTATGGAACTACTAGGTCGCGTGATCGACGGTGTGGGTAACCCACTGGACGGTCTTGGTCCGCTTTACACCGAACAACGGGCTTCGTTCAATGCCGAACCTATTAACCCATTGGCACGTAAACCGATATCCGAACCACTCGACGTCGGCCTGAAAGCTATCAACGGTTTATTGACGGTAGGTAAAGGCCAGCGTATTGGTCTGTTTGCCGGTTCTGGTGTGGGTAAGTCCGTTACTCTAGGTATGATGACACGAGGCACGACGGCGCAAGTTGTTGTCGTTGGTCTGATTGGTGAGCGTGGACGTGAAGTAAAAGAATTCATTGAAGAGATTCTGGGTGAAGACGGACGCCGTCGCTCTGTTGTGGTGGCTGCTCCTGCCGATGCTTCACCTTTAATGCGTTTGAAAGGCTGTCAAACTGCCCTGACGATTGCCGAATACTTCCGTGACCAAGGGTTAGATGTTCTTCTATTGATGGATTCACTGACTCGTTTTGCTCAAGCACAGCGCGAAATTGCACTGTCAGTCGGTGAGCCTCCTGCAACCAAAGGTTATCCGCCTTCGGTGTTTGCGAAACTACCGGCGTTGGTAGAACGTGCGGGTAATGGCAGTGATGACCAAGGTTCGATTACCGCTTTCTTTACTGTTTTAACCGAGGGTGATGATCTACAAGATCCGATTGCCGATGCGTCACGTGCGATCCTCGATGGCCACATCGTGTTATCCCGAGAAATGGCCGATGCGGGCCACTACCCAGCGATTGACGTTGAGAAATCGGTGAGCCGCGTTATGCCGCAAATCACCACCGAAGAACACGTATTGATGTCGAAAGCTGTGCGCCAAGTGCTCTCCATTTGCCGTAAAAACCAAGACTTGGTGTCGATTGGTGCGTACAAGCCGGGTACTGATCCAGCGATCGATGGTGCGTTTACCCTCAAGCCAAGATTGGACGAATACCTACAACAACGTATGAAAGAATCCGTACCATACGATATGTGTGTCAATATGCTGAAAAGCATTTTAGGTGGGTAATAGCGCATGAATAACGCGATGGAATTCCTACTTGATCAAGCGAAAGAGCGTGAAGACCAAGCGGTGTTGGCACTGAACAAAGCACGCTCAGAGCTTGAAGATTACTACCGCCAAGTCGAACAGATTGAAAAGTACCGTTTAGATTACTGCCAACAATTAGTCGATCGCGGTATGGCAGGTCTGACGGCCAGTCAATATGGTCACTTAAACCGATTCTTAACCCAACTTGATGAGACTCTATCCAAGCAAAAGCAAGCGGAAAACCACTTCAAAGAGCAAGTCGTCAACTGCCAAGACTATTGGTTAAACATGCGTAAAGAGCGAATGTCTTATGAGTGGATGATTGATAAGCGTGAGAAAGAAAAGCAAATTGCGGAAGCTAAGCGAGAGCAAAAGCAAATGGATGAGTTCTCTACTTTACTGTATAGCCGAAAACCGCAACGTTTTTAAGCGTCTCCTGTCGCTATGTAGTATTGTTTTTGTTGGCTACATGTCGACGGATTCAAGCAAAGTGACTTTAACCGAGTCTTGCTCGATCAACTCAAACACTTTTGGACGAATGTTGCTAATCCACCAATCATTGTAAGTGTCCGCATAAAGTCTCTGACGATCGGCTTCGCTATCAAATTCTCGTAACCACACAAAATAATCGTGCCCATCTTCGCCAGTGTGAACGTAAGTGTTCAATACGCGCATGCCTTTTGAACGTTGGTAGGGTAACAACTCGTTTTTCATCCACGCTAACCATTGTTCTGTTTTGCCTGTTTTGATTTTGTATTGGCGTAATTCTGTTACTTTCACAGTCGGTCCTCGTCGGTTGAGCAAGGTTACTGTTTACGCCTTGAAAGCGTTTGAGTCAAATTCATCGCACTAAGCCGTTTCTTCTAAGGTTGATCTTGATTCCATCATTCAATCTGGCCTGATGAGCGTCAGAAAACTCACGTTATGCGTTGGCGTGATTTTTGCAATTCTATTTGCCAAACGGGTTCTCCAATCACCTAATTTTGCCATGCAAGGCAATCCGGCAGCTGAATGATTCACGCTGACGATAACGAGAGTGTCTATATGAATGTGAATTTGTCGAATGTTTCTGCAACCAGTAAGTCATCGGTTTCCGATGCGTCTTCAAAAATTGATGCAGAAAACCCTGAAAGCAAAGGTTTTTTTGAAACCTTAGCTGGGGTATTTACGGATTCACAAAAAGCAGAAAAAGCCGTCGCGAAGTCTGACACGCCAGAAGCATCAACAGAAATTGAAAGCGAAAGCCTGAAAGTGGCCTCGACAGGCTCCGAAGGTGAGAGCCAAGAAAAAGTCACAACAGAAGGTGAGAAGACCACGTCAACCGAATCGACCGATGCGTTGCTGATTCAAGGCGAGACAAAGGCAACAAGCGATCAAGGTAGTAAAGCGACGCCTGCAGACTCTGATGTTGACACTGTTGGGGTAAATTCATCGGTTTCACAGAGCGGCAGTGAAGTCCCTGTTAATACAAAATTTGATTCTGGCCACGCAGGGCATACGTCCGTGGTGGCGAGTGAGACTCAAAAGAACATATCCGATACTCAAGTACAAAGTGATAACGTAAAGAGTGCGATGGGAGAAGGTCAACAGTTGCTTGGTCGAATTGAGCAAGCAAACCAAGCGCTAAAAACTAATGAGTCTTTAGTTGATAGCGGCAAAGCATTGCCACCAGAGGCAGCATTTGCAGCAAAGTCAATGATGACAGTGGATGGTAAGCCGTTATCACCAGAGCAAAAGATCGAACTAGCAGCGTCAAGTACGTTACCGCAAGGTGAGATTACCGTGTCGAAACGAGGTGAAACGGTGACTTTGGATGCCGACGGTAAACCAATTGGCCCACACCCTAAGACAGAAGCACAAATTGATTGGAATTCGCCGAACACTCAAGCCATGCATGCAGAAGCAACCGTAAACGCGACGACGCAAGCCGCGGTTAACGGCCAAGTTGTCACACAAGGTGAGCAGCCGATTATTGGATCTGAGGCGTTTCAAAAGACCTTGTCAGCCGACACTGAAACGGTTGACGTAAAACGTATCTCTATCGATGAACTACACGTCATCGATACAAAGTTAGCGCAAGGAAAGCCGCTTTCTAAGCAAGAGAACGATATCATTGAAGGGCTAAAAACGGGCGAACTTATTGCGGATATTCCAGAGCAAGAGTTGGCTCAGTTTGTTGCCTTACCGAGTGATGTAAAAGTCGCAATGGCAGAACATCAAGCAGCTCAACACAATTCTAGAACGGTTGCTTCAACGGTGACCGCTCAGCAAGCGCATCAACTTGCCGCACAGGAACTAAAGCATACGACCGCACAAGTGAACGCTCAAACTGCAGCTACGCTAAATGTCGATAAAGCTGCAATGTCTGTGATGCCAGAGGCACTAGCGGCTTCAACGATTAATCCTGTGAATCAAGCAGCATCGAGTGCTGAATTGAGTAAGAAGGTCATGAATGCTGGCCTTGCTGCTGGCGCATTAAAAGGTGCTGCGAATAAGCAAGATAAACCGGAACCACAACCTAGTTTAGCGGGACAAATTCAAGCGGCAACAGGTCAACAAGGTATGACAGGTCAGCAACAAACAAGAGTGGATGCCGCTCAGCAAGCTCAGTTGCCGTTGCAACTAACCAAAGAGCTGGCGAATGATCAAGTCGCTGAGAAAGTGCAAATGATGATGTCGAAGAACTTAAAGAACCTCGATATCCGTCTTGACCCACCAGAACTTGGTCGTATGCAGATCCGCATGACAATGAACAACGATCTTGCCAACGTTCATTTTACGGTAGCAAACCCACAAGCACGCGACTTGATTGAACAAACACTGCCTCGTCTAAGAGAAATGTTGGCGCAGCAAGGCATGCAACTGGCGGATTCTTCAGTGCAACAACAAAGCAGTGGTCAGCAGCAAGGTGGCTATGCGAATGCGGATCAAAATGGTCAAAGCGGACAAGGTCGTGGATTTTCTGGCCAGTCAGATGAAAACTTTGATGCCGACGTGAATCTTGATTTGAATGTGGCCTCAAAGCGTGATGGAATTAGTTTTTACGCATAAAATAACGGCCTAGAAAAAGCAGAACAATAAGAGACAGTAATGGCAGAAGAACAGCTACAAGGTGTTGATGCACCGAAAGGAAAAGGCAAACTACTGGTCATCATCATTGCGGTAGTGGTGTTGCTTATCGGTGGTGGTGCAGCAGCCTTCTTTTTAATGGGTTCTGACGAGCCTGCGCAAGCCGCTCAAACTCAGCAAGCGCAAGCCACGACCGCTGCAGAGCCCATTGCTTACGTTAACATTGCACAACCGTTTATTTTTAACGTGACGGGTGACCGTCGCGACAGACTGGTACAAATCAAAGCACAGCTGATGGTGCGCGGTAGTGAAAATGAGCAATTAGCTCGTTACCATTCCCCACTAATTGAAAGCTCTTTGTTGTCGACTTTCGCATCGGCAACCGTAGAGCAGCTTCGTTCACCTACGGGTCGTGTGGAACTGCGAGATCGCGCTTCAGACGACATCAAAGCGGCATTGAACGCGGCAGTTGGTAAGCCAGTGATTGAGAAAGTACTGTTTACAGATTTTGTAATTCAATAGGTAAAACGTGACCGATCTATTAAGCCAAGACGAGATTGATGCGCTCCTGCATGGGGTTGACGATGTTGATGACGTCGATGAACCCATAGATGCCGGCGACGAAAGTGCCGTCAGTTTCGATTTCTCGTCTCAAGACAGGATTGTCCGTGGTCGGATGCCGACGCTCGAACTTATCAATGAGCGCTTTGCACGACACATGCGAATCAGCCTGTTTAACATGTTGCGTAAAACCGCTGAGGTGTCGATTAACGGCGTACAGATGATGAAATTTGGTGAATACCAAAATACGCTGTACGTTCCGACCAGTTTGAATATGGTGCGTTTTCGTCCACTCAAAGGCACAGCCTTGATCACCATGGAAGCACGTTTGGTGTTTATCTTGGTTGAAAACTTCTTCGGTGGTGATGGTCGTTTCCACGCCAAAATCGAAGGCCGAGAATTCACGCCAACCGAACGTCGCATCATTCAGCTTCTGCTGAAAATTGTTTTCGAAGATTACAAAGAAGCGTGGTCGCCAGTGATGGGGGTGGAATTTGAATACCTCGATTCCGAAGTGAACCCAAGTATGGCAAACATCGTGAGTCCGACCGAAGTGATTGTCGTGAGTTCATTCCACATCGAAGTTGATGGCGGTGGCGGTGACTTCCACGTAGTGATGCCTTACTCCATGGTTGAACCAATCCGCGAACTGCTTGATGCAGGTGTGCAATCCGACAAGATGGAAACTGACGTTCGTTGGAGCTCTGCTTTGCGCGAAGAAATTATGGATTGCCCAGTTAACTTCCGTGTGAACTTGTTAGAGAAAGACATCTCTCTTCGCGATTTGATGGAACTGCAGCCGGGTGATGTTATCCCGATTGAAATGCCAGAACACGCGACTATGTTCATCGAAGATTTGCCGACTTACCGTGTGAAAATGGGACGTTCTGACGACAAGCTTGCCGTGCAAGTTTCTGAAGAAATCGAGCGTCCACACGTAGTCAAAACTGATTTAGCCTTCTTGGGTAAAGACATCATGTCTGAACTTGAGAATGACGACGATACAAACGATTAAAAATCCTTGCTAAAACAAGCCGCCAAAATGTCTCTCTCAATGTCATTGATGGCGAGACTCAAAAAGGCGTAAGCAAGGCTTAACACAGGACAGAAAAATGGAACCAAGTGACGATCAAAAGCTAGCAGACGAATGGGCAGCCGCTCTTGGTGAAGACCCGTCAGCACCTTCAATCGATGTTGATGAGATACTGGCAGCGCCACTGGAAGAGTTAAAAGATACTTCTGCTCCAATTACGGAAGATGAGCGTCGTAAACTCGACACCATCATGGATATCCCAGTGACCATCTCGATGGAAGTGGGTCGCTCGCAAATCAGTATCCGTAACCTGCTGCAATTGAACCAAGGTTCGGTTGTGGAACTTGACCGTCTAGCTGGTGAGTCATTAGATGTATTGGTTAACGGTACTTTGATTGCTCATGGTGAAGTCGTTGTCGTCAATGACAAGTTTGGTATTCGTCTGACCGACGTGATCAGCCAAACTGAACGCATTAAAAAGCTGCGCTAATATGAGCAGTTCAATCAAAACGCGATTGAAGCAAATTACAGGAGCACTCGGCTTAATGCTGAGTGCTCCTTATGCATTTGCAGCCGCGCCAACGAGTCTAGATTTAGCAACCACGTTAGGTTCTTTAGTGCTTGTGATTGGTGTGATTTTATTACTGGCTTGGTTGCTAAAACGCATGCAAGTTCCAGCGATGGGGCAACAGAAAGGGCTGCGTATTGTCAGTCAGTTACCAGTCGGTACCAAAGAGCGCATTGCGGTTGTTCAGGTTGGTGAAGAACAGTTCTTGGTTGGCATTACAAGCCAATCTATCCAAACCTTGGCCAAGCTTGAAACGCCATTGAAAGAGGAAGCGTTGGCGACCAGCGCATTTGCTAGTCAATTTAGCCAACTGATAAAAAAACATGACAAAGGATAATTCAATCCGCCTGATGCTGAGCACCTTTATGTTGCTCATTGGCGTGCTGTTTTCTTCGCTTTCTTTTGCACAAGCAGAGGAATCATCATTGCCTGCCAATTTAGCGCAGGGCGACAGTGTGACGGTTAAGGCAATGGAGGGTGAGTCAGGCTCAAGCCGCAGTATGTCGGTGGGTAATGGTGGCGGTATTCCTGCCTTTACCATGACGACCAACGCCGACGGCAGTGAAGACTATTCAGTGACGTTACAGATTCTTGCCTTAATGACCATGCTTGGCTTCTTGCCAGCGATGGTGATTTTGATGACGTCGTTTACCCGTATTGTGGTGGTGATGTCGATTCTGCGACAAGCCATGGGTCTACAACAAACGCCTTCTAACCAAGTCATCATCGGTATCGCGCTCTTCCTGACTTTCTTTATCATGTCGCCTGTTTTGAATGAGATTAACGATCAAGCGGTTCAACCCTATTTGAATGAGCAAGTGACGGCTCGTGAAGCCTTCGACGCTGCACAGGCGCCGATGAAAGCTTTTATGCTCAAACAAACTCGCATCAAAGATTTGGAAACCTTCGTGACTATGTCAGGTGAAGAAGTGACCAACCCAGAAGATGTCTCGATGGCGGTCTTGATCCCAGCTTTCATTACCTCTGAACTTAAGACGGCATTCCAGATCGGCTTTATGCTGTTCTTACCGTTTTTGATCATCGACCTGGTTGTTGCTTCTGTTTTGATGGCAATGGGTATGATGATGCTATCGCCAATGATCGTATCGCTGCCATTTAAGCTGATGCTGTTTGTACTGGTGGATGGGTGGAACTTGATATTGTCGACACTTGCCGGCAGTTTTGCCCTTTAGATTGGCCACGGAGAGAAGAGGGTAAGACATGACTCCAGAAATGTTTGTCGAGCTTTTCCGTGAGGCACTTTGGATGGTGCTGATCATGGTGTGTGCCATCATTATCCCCAGCTTGCTGATTGGTCTAGTCGTGGCGATTTTCCAAGCGGCAACCTCCATCAATGAACAGACGCTGAGTTTCTTGCCGCGTTTGATTGTCACTTTGTTGGCTCTGATGTTGTTCGGCCACTGGATGACGCAAATGCTGATGGAATACTTCTACGGCCTGATAGAACGCTTACCACAGGTGCTTTACTAGAGGCGCGTATGGAGTATCCAACTCATATCGTCCTCGACTGGATCGCAAACTACTTCTGGCCCTATACCCGTATCTCTGCCATGTTGATGGTGATGACGGTAACTGGGGCACGCTTCGTCTCACCTCGAATTCGCTTATACCTTGGCTTAGCGATCACCTTCGCGGTTGCGCCTGCTATTCCCGCTGTGCCACAAGACATTGAATTGCTCTCTTTCCGTGGTTTCATGACCATCGCTGAGCAAATCATTATTGGCGTTGCCATGGGCATGGTGACTCAATTTATGATCCAAACCTTTGTTCTGCTTGGTCAGATCCTCGGTATGCAATCGAGCTTGGGTTTTGCCTCCATGGTTGACCCTGCGAATGGACAGAACACGCCACTGCTTGGTCAGCTCTTTATGTTTTTGGCAACTATGTTCTTCCTTGCCACCGATGGGCACTTAAAAATGCTGCAGCTGGTGGTGTTCAGTTTTAAAACCTTACCAATTGGTTCTGGCTCATTAGGAAGTGTCGACTTCTATGAGATGGCGAGTTGGCTAGGCATCATGTTTAAAACGGCATTGAGTATGTCTTTATCTGGCATCATCGCATTGCTTACCATCAACTTATCATTTGGTGTAATGACGCGTGCTGCACCGCAGTTGAATATTTTCTCACTCGGTTTTGCATTCGCTTTGATGGTGGGCTTGCTGCTTTGTTGGTACATTCTGGCGGGTTTATATAGCCATTATGAATTGTTCTGGGCTGTGGGTGAGGAGCAGATTTGTAACCTCATTCGCTTGAATTGCTAGGAGGCTGGATTGGCAGAGTCAGACGGTCAAGAACGCACCGAAGAAGCCACCCCCCGACGGTTACAACAAGCCAGAGAGAAGGGGCAAGTTGCTCGATCTAAAGAGCTCGCATCCGCCTCTGTGCTGATTGTGGGCGCGATCGCCTTAATGTGGTTTGGTGATGCTTTAGCACGCTCACTGTTTTCTATCATGAGCCGTTTATTTGATCTCAAGCGAGAAGAGATCTTTGATACTGCAAAGTTGTTTGATATTGCGTTTGGCGCGATGACAGATTTGCTGTTTCCACTGTTTTTGATTCTCATCACCTTGTTTGTTGCTGCCATGATTGGAGCCGCAGGGGTCGGGGGCATCAGTTTTTCTGCTGAAGCGGCAATGCCAAAACTGTCCAAAATGAACCCGCTTAGCGGTTTAAAACGTATGGTTGGTATGCAGAGTTGGGTGGAGCTTATCAAGTCCATCCTGAAAGTCGCACTTGTTACGGGGATGGCAATATACCTCATTCAAGCCTCACAAGCGGACTTGATTCAACTCAGTATGGATGTGTATCCGCAAAACATTTTCCATGCTTTGGATATCCTACTCAACTTCATTTTGCTTATCAGTTGTTCGTTGTTAATTGTGGTCGCGATCGATATTCCCTTTCAGATCTGGCAGCATGCCGATCAACTTAAGATGACCAAGCAAGAGATTAAAGACGAATACAAAGAGACCGAAGGCAAGCCAGAAGTAAAAGGGCGTATTCGCATGTTGCAAAGGGAAGCCGCACAGCGTCGAATGATGGCGGATGTCCCGCAAGCGGACGTTATCATTACCAACCCTGAGCACTTTTCGGTAGCACTGCGCTATAAGCAGAAAACGGACCGTGCGCCTGTGGTGATCGCCAAAGGTACTGACCACATGGCGATGAAAATCCGAGAAGTGGCGCGCGAACATGACATTACCATTGTACCCGCTCCACCACTGGCGCGTGCGCTTTATCACACCACTGAATTAGAACAAGAAATACCCGACGGACTGTTTACTGCCGTTGCACAAGTTCTCGCATTTGTGTTCCAGCTTAAGCAATATCGTAAACGTGGCGGTCAGCGACCTAAGATCCAAGATTACGATTTGCCAATCCCACCGGAACATCGCCACTAATGAAAATAATTGCATGGGTGAAGTAGACAAAAATTCGCATTAGATCAAAGGATTGTGATTTCTTTGAGCGATTAGTCATTATTTTGGCGTTAATCATGGTACACACATTGCTTATAACGCGTTAATCAACAACAATACCTAAACTTTTAGGCTAAAGCCGTCGCGTAGTACTCATTATAAGCGTTTAATTACTGCTTTCAGTTACGTGATGCTCCAGACCGATTGAGACACCTCGCAGTATGAAGTTAAGCCTGCCATTTGCAGATAAATTGCCAAAGATCCCACAGCGTTCCATGCCTGCCATTGGTGCGCCTGTTATGGTACTGGCCACCCTTGCGATGGTGGTTTTGCCTATTCCTGCGTTCCTGCTGGATTTATTCTTCACCTTTAACATCGCCTTAGCCATGGTGGTGTTGTTAGTGACCGTTTACACACGTCGTCCACTCGACTTTGCTGCATTCCCAACTGTACTGCTTATTGCAACCTTATTGCGCCTTGCATTGAACGTGGCGTCTACGCGTGTGGTACTTCTTTACGGTCATGAAGGGGGCAACGCCGCTGGTAACGTAATCGAAGCATTTGGTAACGTTGTGATTGGCGGTAACTACGCCGTGGGTTTGGTCGTATTCCTAATCTTGATGATCATTAACTTTATGGTCGTCACCAAAGGTGCGGGTCGTATTTCTGAGGTAAGTGCTCGCTTCACACTGGATGCCTTACCGGGTAAGCAGATGGCGATCGATGCAGACTTGAACGCCGGTTTGATTGACCAAGACCAAGCACGCATACGCCGTTTTGAAGTGACCAAAGAAGCCGACTTCTACGGTTCAATGGATGGTGCGTCTAAGTTTGTTAAAGGCGATGCGATTGCCGGTATCTTAATCCTGTTCATCAATATCATCGGCGGTTTGTCGATTGGTATGGCACAGTATGGTTTGGGCTTCTCTGAAGCGATGCAAATCTACACGCTCCTGACCATTGGTGACGGCCTGGTGGCACAAATTCCATCGTTGCTACTGTCTATCGCTGCAGCGATGATGGTAACGCGTCAAAATACTGATGAAGACATGGGTGAACAGCTGATTTTCCAGATGTTCGACAACCCGAAAGCCCTCATGATCACCGCTGCCATTCTTGGTGTGATGGGTATCGTGCCTGGTATGCCGCATTTCTCGTTCTTGTCATTAGCCGCTGTTGCTGGTGGTGCTGCTTACTGGCTTGATAAGAAGCAAAAACAAAAAGCCAAAGAACCGGCCTTACCCGCCAAAGCGGAAGATGGCAGCGAACCCATTTCTCAACGCGAATTGTCATGGGATGATGTACAACCAGTCGATATCATCGGTCTGGAAGTGGGCTACCGTTTGATCCCATTGGTGGACCGAGACCAAGGTGGTGAGCTGCTTGAGCGTGTCAAAGGCGTGCGTAAAAAGCTCTCTCAAGATTTTGGCTTCCTAATCCCGGCAGTACATATCCGTGACAATCTCGAACTGACGCCAAACAGCTATCGCATTACCTTAATGGGCGTTGCTGTTGGTGAAGCCGAAATTCGCCCTGACCAAGAGCTGGCAATCAACCCTGGTCAGGTTTACGGCATGATTGAAGGCGAACCAACCATGGACCCAGCGTTTGGTCTTGAAGCGGTTTGGATTCGTGAAGAGCAACGTGAACATGCACAAGCTCTTGGTTATACCGTTGTTGATTCTTCAACTGTATTGGCGACGCACCTAAGTCAACTACTCACCAACAACGCATCACAGCTGATTGGTCATGAAGAAGTACAGAACCTATTGGAAATGCTTGGTCGTAGCGCACCTAAGTTGGTGGAGAACTTCGTCCCTGATCAACTGCAATTAGGTGTGGTGGTCAAAGTGCTACAAAACCTACTTAACGAAGCCATCCCTATTCGCGATATCAGAACCATAGTGCAGACCTTGGCCGAGTACTCGAGTAAGAGTCAAGAACCTGACATTTTAACGGCAGCGGTGCGCATTAGCTTGAAGCGACTAATTGTTCAGGAAATCAATGGTATAGAACCAGAGTTGCCGGTGATAACACTCATTCCTGAACTGGAACAAATATTGCATCAAACCATGCAGGCATCAGGGGGCGAATCTGCGGGCATAGAACCGGGGTTAGCCGAGCGACTTCAGTCCTCCTTGAGCCAAGCGACACAAGAGCAAGAACTGAAAGGTGAGCCTGCGGTTCTGCTGACGTCTGGCGTATTGCGTTCCACACTGGCGAAGTTTGTTAAGAACACAATACCTAACCTCCGCGTACTGTCTTACCAAGAAATACCGGACGAGAAACAGATCAGAATTGTGCAAGCCGTGGGTAACTGATCCCGCGCATCATTAATGGATTCATAGTTTGAAGATTAAACGATTTTTTGCCAAAGACATGCGAACGGCGCTGCTCCAAGTGAAAGAAGAACTTGGTGCAGAAGCGGTGATCATGTCGAATAAGAAAGTGGCGGGCGGTGTTGAGATCGTTGCGGCAATAGATGGTGAGTCGAATGCGGCACCGTCTTCGCAAGCGCAGTCGCTTCCTAATCGCAGCGCAGCTCAATCGAATCGTTATAGCGAACCTCGTCAAATGTCATCATCTGCGTCTGAGCGTTATCAAGATCGCCGTTTAGATGAAGACAGAATCAGCCTAAACGCGAACAATGAAAAATCAGGCTCGATGACAAAACGTTTCGCGAACATGCTCAAGCAATACAGTGGCGGTGCCGCTGAGTCAGATGACCACGTAGCGGAAAATGAAGATTCGCTATCGGCATTGTTGCAACGCCAAAATAAGCATCGTGAAAGCTATAACCAAGAAAAGCCAGCGCCTTACCAACCAGACTCGCCCTTGGCGAAGTTGATTGCTCAAGACAGCCGTTTTGAGCGTCCGACGCCAAAGTTGGACCCAACCCGCTACGATCGCCGCCGTCCTTCGGATGAGCGTGAAGACGCAGCGGATGAGCTGGAGAACATGCGAGAAGAGATGACATCAATTCGTCGTCTGCTTGAGCACCAAGTCTCTGGTTTGATGTGGCAAGAAGTTGAGCGCCGTGAGCCTCTAAGAGCCATGCTGATCAAACGTTTAGAGCGAATGGGTGTGTCCCCGGAGCTTGCGGATCAAATGGCATGCTATATCCCAGAAGACACTAAACCAGCGCGAGCGTGGAAAGCACTGCTTTCTCTTGTTGCAGATCAAATCACGATTCCAAAACAAGATATTTTAAAGCGTGGTGGCGTGGTTGCACTGCTTGGCCCGACAGGAGTGGGTAAAACCACGACCGTTGCGAAGCTGGCAGCACGTGCGGCGATGGAGTTTGGTGCCGATAACGTAGCCCTTGTGACAACAGATACATATCGCATAGGTGCACATGAGCAGCTCTCAATTTACGGAAGAATTATGGGTTGTCCCGTAAGAGTTGCTAAAGATTCTAACGAGTTAGCCGATGTTATATATCAGCTACGAAACAGAAGACTGATTTTGGTCGATACGGCAGGGATGGGGCAGCGAGATGTAAGGCTCTCTGAACAGCTTGATACCCTGATGCAAGAGAGTGGTGAAGTGATTCACAGCTACCTTGTTTTGCCAGCTACCGCTCAACGTCGAGTTTTGCAAGAAACACTGGATCATTTCCGACGCATTCCGCTGTCGGGCTGTATTTTGACTAAGCTTGATGAATCATTGAGCTTGGGTGAATTTATCAGCGTCGTGATTCAGAATGCGATGCCAGTGGCATACATCGCCAATGGTCAGCGCGTGCCAGAAGACATTGTGATAGCACAACCAAAATACATGATTGCGAAAGCAAATGAACTGTTAGAGAAGTCGACAGAGAACGAACCTCACTTTTGGAACAGTGACAGCGAAGGACTCTAGGGCGGCGGACTACTATGACTGAGAATATGATACACGATCAAGCAAGCGGCCTCCGTCGCTTAACACAACCATCATTGACTAAAGTAATTGCTGTTACTGGCGGCAAAGGTGGTGTGGGTAAATCAAACGTAACACTGGGTCTGGCGATCTGTATGGCTCGCCAAGGCAAGAAGGTGATGGTTCTCGATGCTGACCTAGGTCTAGCCAATGTTGACGTTATGCTCGGAATCCGTTCAAAACGTAACCTTGGGCATGTCCTTGCGGGTGAATGTGAGCTAAAAGATGCGATTGTTGAAGGCCCTTATGGTATAAAGATAGTCCCTGCAACTTCTGGCACACAAAGCATGACCGAGCTATCTCCTGCTCAACATGCTGGACTCATCCGTGCATTTGGTAGTCTTGAAGAAGAAATGGACGTACTGCTGATTGATACAGCAGCGGGCATTTCTGACATGGTGATTAGTTTTTCACGAGCAGCTCAAGATGTTGTGGTTGTTGTCTGTGACGAGCCGACTTCTATCACAGATGCCTACGCATTAATCAAGTTGTTGAGTAAAGAACATCAGGTCCAACGCTTCAAAGTTGTTGCAAATATGGTCAGAAGCTACCGTGAAGGCAGAGAATTATTCGCAAAGTTGACGCTAGTCACAGAGCGCTTCTTGAATGTCAGCCTTGAACTCGTAGCATGTATTCCATTAGATGATAAAGTACGACAAGCCGTTAAACGACAAAAGATCGTTGTGGATGCATTCCCTCGTTCTCCAGCGGCTTTAGCAATCAGCTCATTAGCGAATAAAGCACTAACGTGGCCACTGCCGAAAACACCAAGTGGACACCTAGAGTTCTTTGTAGAAAGATTGCTAAATCGTACCGAATTCACAGAGGACCCTTTTGGTGAATAAAGCGATTACCTATGACCAACATGGCAAGTTTAATAGCCAGCAGGCGTTCATTGAACGTTATTCTGTGTTGGTCAAGCGTATTGCTCACCACCTGTTAGGCCGTTTGCCGCCGAGTGTTCAGGTAGAGGATTTAATTCAGGCCGGCATGATCGGTCTTATCGAAGCTCAGCAGAATTATGATGGTTCTAAAGGTGCGAGCTTTGAAACTTATGCAGGTATCCGTATTCGCGGTGCAATGTTAGATGACATTCGCAAAGGCGACTGGGTACCTCGTTCTGTTCATAAAAATAATCGTGAAATTAACCAAGCGGTAGCGGAGCTGGAAGGCATCTTAAATCGCGACCCGTCTGACTCTGAAGTCGCAGCGCATCTTGGTATGACACTAGATCAATACCACAGTGCGTTGACCGACATAAATTGTTCAAGGTTAGTGGGTATCGAAGATTTAGGTGTTTCTGATGATGTGATTTCACCAGCGGACGAAACCGATGACAGCAACCCATTTAAGGGCGTAGCTGATGAATCGTTTCGAAAAGCACTGGTTGAATCAATAAAACAGCTTCCGGAGCGTGAAGCTTTGGTACTTTCGCTTTATTATGACGAAGAACTCAATTTGAAAGAGATTGGCGATGTGTTGGGCGTAAGCGAATCTCGCGTAAGCCAAATACTGAGTCAAGCGATGCAACGTTTACGCACCAAGCTCAGTGCGTGGACACAAAATGACTAAACACACTGATTTTACGATTCAGTGGAGGCAATTTTGAATAAAAACATGAAGATCCTTATTGTTGACGATTTCTCAACAATGCGCCGTATTGTTAAAAACCTGCTTCGTGACTTGGGTTTCAATAACACTCAAGAAGCGGACGACGGTTTAACTGCATTACCAATGCTGAAAAAAGGTGACTTCGATTTTGTTGTAACTGACTGGAATATGCCAGGTATGCAAGGTATCGACTTGCTTAAACACATCCGTGCAGATGCAGAATTAAAGCACCTTCCTGTTCTTATGATCACAGCAGAAGCTAAACGTGAGCAGATCATTGAAGCAGCACAAGCAGGCGTTAACGGCTATATCGTTAAGCCATTTACCGCTGCAACACTAAAAGAAAAATTAGATAAAATTTTCGAACGTTTATAACTCTCTCTTTTTCTTTGTTACTCGAGTCATCACTCCTAATACCTAATACAAAAGGGTGGCTCGGTTGACGCTCAAAAAAGCAAAAGAAAGCACTAAACGTAAAAAAGGGTCTATTCAGGATGATCTCACTAGAGCAGGCGAAGTCGCTCGTTCAGATGCTAGAAAACGGGGAACAGGACCAAGCTAACACGCTTGTTGCCTCGATATATGAAGGCGACGGGAATCCGATGCTTAAAGAAATCGGAACATTAACCCGTGACCTTCATGATTCACTTAAGCAGTTCAACCTCGATCAGCGCATGACAGAAATTGCAAAAGCCGAGATACCGGATGCAAGAGACCGTCTGCAATATGTGATTGATAAAACTGAGCTGGCAGCAAACAAAACGATGGATGCGGTTGAGTGCTGTTTACCTATCGCTGATAACCTGCATGAGTGCCTTCAACAAGTTCGACCTCAGTGGAACGAACTCATGTACGGACGCATTGAATTAAGCGATTTCAAAACACTTTGTCACCGTATCGATGAACTGTTAGTTCAAGTCGAAGGTGACAGTACTGAGTTGCGCGGTCAACTGACCGAAATTCTTATGGCACAGGACTTCCAAGACTTAACGGGTCAAATTATTCGCCGTGTGATCACGCTTTCTAATGAAGTGGAAGATCGCTTGGTTGAGATCTTGACCGTCTTTTCTGCAAATAAACCAGAAGAACAGACTCAAGTTTTGCCAGAACCGTCAGATAAAAAGATTAAACAATCAAGCGAAGCTGAAGGCCCTATTCTGAATCCGGAACTTAGGGAAGATGCGGTTTCATCGCAGGACGAAGTCGACGATTTGTTGTCCAGTCTTGGATTTTAAAGGTAACGTATGAGCTACGATTTAGACGAAGATATTCTTCAGGACTTTCTCATTGAGGCTGGAGAAATCCTAGAGCTGCTGTCTGAGCAGCTGGTTGAACTGGAAAATAACCCAGAAGACAAAGATCTCCTAAACGCGATTTTCCGCGGCTTCCACACCGTAAAAGGTGGTGCTGGTTTCCTATCATTAGCAGAGCTTGTTGACACTTGTCACGGTGCTGAGAACGTGTTTGACGTGTTAAGAAACGGTCAGCGTTCTGTATCGCCAAGCTTGATGGACACCATGTTAAAAGCGCTGGATACAGTCAATACGCAATTCCAAGCGGTGCAAGATCGTGAGCCACTAGATGCGGCAGATCCAGCATTGTTGGAAGAGCTTCACCGTTTGTGCAAGCCAGAGTCAGAAGACGAGGTTGTTACGGTCGCAGAAGCACCAGTTGCAACGCCAGAAATTCCTGAACCTGCTATCGAGCAGCCTGCTGTGCCAGTAGAGGCAAGCACAGCTCCAGTGAGTGTTGGGTCCGTGGATGAAATTACTCAAGACGAGTTCGAGAAACTGCTTGATGAACTGCACGGCAAAGGCTCAGCACCAGGTGCATTGACGCCTGTACCGGCTGCTCCTGCAACGCCTACTCAATCGAATGCTCCGGCAACCGATAGCGGTGATATTACTGACGATGAGTTCGAGAGGTTACTCGACGAGCTACATGGTGTTGGTAAGAGCCCATCTGCTTCTGAAATTGCTCCAGTTGAGCCGCCAAAAGCGGCAGAACCTGCTGCGCCAGCCGGCTCTGCATTTTCGAACGACAGCGATTTGATGACGGATGAAGAGTTTGAAAAACTCCTCGACGAATTGCATGGTTCAGGCAAAGGTCCTTCTCTTGAAGAGCTCGATTTTGCGACTAAGCCTGCATCAGCAAACGTTGTTCCAGAAGCGTCAAAAGCGGAACCCGCTCCAGCTCCTCAACCATTTCCAGTAGCGGCTGCGCCTTCTCCTGCACCTGCTTCTGCTCCTAAGCCAGAAGCAAAACCGGTTGCGGTAAGAGAAGAAGCGAAAGCGCCAGCGGTTAAGAAACCACAAGCAGAAGCTACTGTACGTGTTGATACTTCGACGCTAGACACCATCATGAACATGGTTGGTGAGCTTGTATTGGTGCGTAACCGTCTACTAAGCCTGGGTTTGAACAGCAACGACGAAGAAATGTCGAAAGCGGTAGCAAACCTAGACGTCGTGACTGCAGACCTTCAAGGTGCAGTGATGAAAACGCGCATGCAGCCAATCAAGAAAGTATTTGGTCGTTTCCCACGCGTTGTTCGCGACTTGGCGCGTAACCTAAATAAAGACATCGTGCTTGAAATGCGCGGTGAAGAAACCGACCTAGATAAAAACCTAGTAGAGGCGCTAGCGGATCCATTGATCCACTTGGTGCGTAACTCGGTTGACCACGGCATTGAAATGCCAGACGACCGCGCGAAAGCAGGTAAATCTCGTACTGGTAAAGTTATCCTATCTGCGTCACAAGAAGGCGATCATATCGAACTGGCTATCGTTGATGATGGCGGTGGTATGGATCCGAACAAACTTCGTGGTATCGCCGTGAAACGCGGCATGATGGACGAAGATGCTGCAGCGCGTCTGTCTGACAAAGAGTGTTTCAATTTGATCTTTGCTCCTGGTTTCTCAAGCAAAGATAAGATTTCTGATATCTCAGGTCGTGGTGTTGGTATGGACGTGGTAAAAACCGCGATCAATACACTAAACGGCTCTATCGATATTGACTCTGAATTAGGTAAGGGTACGAAGATTACGATCAAAGTACCGCTGACACTGGCAATTCTACCGACGCTAATGGTTGGCGTTGGCGGTCACCCATTTGCACTACCTTTGGCTTCCGTTAACGAGATCTTCCACTTAGATCTTAGCCGCACGAATGTGGTAGATGGCCAGTTGACGATCATCGTACGTGATAAATCTATTCCACTGTTTTACTTGCAGAACTGGTTGGCTTCTAAGTCTCCACGAATACAAGAACGTACGGGTCACGGTCATGTTGTTATCGTACAGATCGGCAGCCAACGTGTTGGTTTCGTGGTGGATACGCTTATCGGCCAAGAAGAAGTGGTTATCAAGCCATTAGACAATCTATTGCAAGGCACGCCAGGTATGGCAGGTGCGACGATTACCAGTGATGGCCACATCGCATTGATTCTTGATGTGCCAGACCTACTTAAGCAATATGCTGCGGCTTCACGCATTTAAGCGAAGCTGGGGTTTATAAAAGGAATAAAATGGCGATTAAAGTACTAGTCGTTGATGATTCGAGTTTTTTCCGTCGTCGCGTAAGCGAAATCATCAACTCAGAATCGCGCCTAGAAGTGATTGACGTTGCGGTTAACGGCAGAGAAGCGGTAGAAAAAGCCAAATCTCTCAAGCCGGACGTCATCACGATGGATATTGAAATGCCAGTCATGGACGGTATCACTGCCGTTCGTGAAATCATGGCTGCGTCTCCTACGCCAATCCTGATGTTTTCGTCCCTGACGCATGATGGGGCGAGAGCGACACTTGATGCACTAGACGCTGGTGCGTTGGATTTCTTACCGAAGAAATTCGAAGACATCGCACGTAATCGTGATGAAGCGGTATCGCTGCTTCAACAGCGTGTGATCCAAATCGCTTCCAAGCGTGCGTTTATGCGCCGTCCTATTGCGAAACCAGCGACGACAACAGCTAATTCGACAACTCGTCCGTTAGCGTCTCGTGCGGCCACGCCAATGGCATCTGCGCCAAATCGCTCTATGGCAGCGAAATTCCGTGCGTCTGGTAAGAAGTATCAGTTAACGGCTATTGGCACTTCAACCGGTGGCCCCGTTGCGCTGCAAAAAATTCTAACTCGTTTACCTGTAAACTATCCGCACCCAATCGTGCTTATCCAACATATGCCTGCGACTTTTACCGCGGCGTTTGCGAGTCGTCTAAACACGCTATGCAAAATCCAAGTGAAAGAAGCGCAAGATGGTGATGTGTTGCAAGCTGGCGTTGCTTATCTTGCCCCAGGCGGCAAACAGATGATGGTTGATGGTCGTGCTGGTGCTGCTCGTCTTCGTATTATTGATGGTGGCGACCGTATGAACTACAAACCTTGTGTTGACGTAACGTTTGGCTCGGCGGCAAAAGTCTACGGCGACAAAGTCTTGTCGATGGTACTGACTGGCATGGGTGCTGATGGTCGTGAAGGTGCGCGTATGCTGAAATCGGCTGGCTCAACTATTTGGGCTCAAGACGAAGAAAGCTGCGTCGTCTACGGCATGCCTCAAGCGGTTGCGAAAGCGGGTATATCCACTGAAGATTTACCTCTCGACCGTATTGCTGAGCGCATGCTGGTCGAAGTCGGCTTAGCGTAGGAAAAATCATGATCGTTTGGAGTGTAGCAAACCAAAAAGGTGGGGTAGGCAAAACGACATCAACTGTGACGTTAGCAGGCCTATTAAGCCAAAAAGGTCATCGTGTCTTAATGGTGGATACGGACCCACATGCGTCACTGACCACGTACCTTGGTTATGATCCTGATGCTGTGACGTCGAGCTTGTTCGACCTTTTTCAGCTCAAGACGTTTACTCGTGAGACGGTAAAACCGTTGATCGTAGAAACGGGTCTTGACGGCATGGACATTATCCCTGCGCACATGTCATTAGCCACGCTCGACCGTGTAATGGGTAACCGCAGCGGAATGGGGTTGATCTTAAAGCGAGCTCTACAAGCCGTTGCTCAAGATTATGATTATGTGTTGATCGACTGTCCGCCAATTCTTGGTGTGATGATGGTGAACGCACTAGCAGCGAGTGATCGCATTTTAATTCCGGTACAGACTGAATTTTTGGCCATGAAAGGTTTAGAGCGCATGATTCGCACGTTAACCATCATGCAAAAATCTCGTCCGGGCGGGTTCAAAGTGACTATCGTGCCGACTATGTACGATAAGCGCACGAAAGCTTCGTTGCAGACGTTAACACAGCTGAAAAAGGATTATCCGAATCAGGTGTGGACCTCAGCGGTGCCGATTGACACAAAATTCCGTGATGCAAGCTTGAAGCATCTGCCAGCATCGCATTTTGCTTCTGGTAGTCGTGGCGTGTTTGCATACAAGCAACTGCTAATTTACTTGGAGAGGTTAGCGTTCGATGAGCAATAACGACGTACTTTCCAGTGAACAAGCACTTGATGACTACTTCAGTGCTTTGCTTGGCGAAGAGGTCGAAGTTATTGAGCAAGAAGAAGCACTTGACTTGCTCGCTCAAGAACTATCATCTGCAGAGCCAGAGCCAGAGCCAGAGCCAGAGCCAGAGCCAGAGCCAGAGCCAGAGCCAAAATTGCAACTGCATTATGCTGAACCCGAGTCTTACCAATACAGCGAAATGTATTCTCCAGCATTGGAAGCGCCCAATCTGGAGGATGTACAACGATTATTAAGCCAGCTTGAATCTACAAATGTCGTAGCAGAGTTGGATATCGATGACATTCTGGAACAAAACACCATTGATATAGCTGCTGAAGCAAAGTCAATCGTACAAGAACCAGTTATCGAAATCGAAACGGCGGTTGAAGCCGTGGAAGAAATCCAAGAGTGGAACATTGAAGAAGATTCAGTGCCTGCGATTGAGGTTGAACAACCCGAACCAATCTGGGTTCAACCAGAAGTTGAAGTGGTTGAACCAAAGTTTGATGCCGATGTGGAAATTGAACAACGCATCGAGACAGAAACAGAGCTGGAGACCGAAGCGGGAGCAAAGCTTCCTGATGCTTGGGAAAGCACACAACGTAGTGAAGACTTTCAAGTGTTGTACTTTGATGTAAACGACGTGACGTTCGCTGTACCGCTTGATGAGCTTGGTGGTATTCATCGCATCACAGAGCTCAATCACTTAATCGGTCGACCTGCTTGGTATTTGGGTTTACAAACCAGTCGCGAACAGCAATTTGATGTCGTAGACACTGCAAAGTGGGTGATGGCAGATAAGCTTCGTGATGAAGACTACAAAGAGAATTACCAATATGTCGTCATGCTTGGTGAAAGCATGTGGGGGTTGGCAAGTAACCAGTTAATGGGAACTGAAACACTCAATATCGACAAAGTCCGTTGGCGTGAACAAGCCGGCAAACGCCCTTGGTTAGCGGGTATGGTGAAAGAAAAAATGTGTGCTTTAATTCATGTCCAAGCACTTATAGACATGCTAAACGCCGGTTTAGATGTAAAATCACTGAATTAGATTTTGGTCGGGAACGACATTAACGAGGATTAACTATGTCTCAAGCTTTTGAAGTTGAAGTGAAGAAAGATACATCGAACGACGAAGTTCTTCAGTGGGTGACGTTCCAACTTGAAGAAGAAACTTATGGCATCAATGTGATGCAAGTTCGTGAAGTGCTTCGCTACACAGAAATCGCTCCAGTTCCGGGTGCGCCAGATTACGTACTAGGTATCATCAACCTGCGTGGTAACGTGGTTACCGTTATTGATACTCGCTCTCGTTTTGGCTTAATGGAAGGCGAAGTGACTGACAATACACGTATCATCGTGATTGAGTCTGAGCGCCAAGTTATCGGTATCCTAGTCGACAGCGTTGCTGAAGTGGTTTACCTACGTTCTTCTGAGATCGATACAACCCCATCTGTAGGTACTGACGAAAGCGCTAAGTTCATTCAAGGCGTAAGCAACCGTGATGGTAAACTGCTTATTCTTGTTGATTTGAACAAGCTACTAAGCGATGACGAATGGGATGAGATGGCTCACCTATAATTGGCTGATGAATCATGGCTGAAGAAACCTTCCTATCTTTGCCGCTATTTGCAGGCGGCTTGGCTTTTGTATTTCTGATTCTGCTTTTAATGCAGTTACGCGTGCGTGCTGGCTTACAAAAGCAAATGGATCAGCAGCGCGCTCATGCGCGAAATGCTGAGAAAGAAGTACAAAAGCTGAACAAACAACTGTTGGAAGTGCGTTCTGTGGTGGTTGGTTTAGGCCAAAAAGTCACTGAACAACAAGATGTAATTCAACATCTTAATGAACGCATTCGCGAACTAGAACACGCAGATACAGACGGAAGACTGTATAGTCGCGCTTCAAAAATGGTTCAACTTGGTGCTGATATCAACGAGTTGATTGAAGAGTGTGAATTGCCGAAAGCGGAAGCTGAATTAATGCTGTCTTTGCAGAAGAAACTTGCAGGGAAAGAGAAAATTCCACCACTAAGCAGTCAACCCTCTGATGACCCGACTTATCCACCTCGTGGAAGACGTCGATAAAAGATGAAAAAAGAAGCTTCGGCTTCTTTTTTTATTTTTAAAATAAAAACTTATAATCATTTATGGTTAATTTTATTAAAATGTGACTATAAGTTAACAAAAACTCACGAACTTACATACATCATCGCTTTCTTATCCTGTTTTGTCACAACTAAGCTGTGTTAATATAGCCGCTCATTCATTTTTTAGTTGAAGCCCTATGTTAGAAGTCTCTAACCTAACTGCGATCCGTGACGAAAGGGTCCTGTTTGAAAACCTGCAATTTGAAATTAAGCCTGGTGAGCTTGTCCAAATAGAAGGACGAAACGGCACAGGTAAAACGACATTGCTGCGAATCATTATCGGGTTAGGGGACAGAGAAGAGGGCATCATCAAATGGAAAGGCGAAATCACGGAAAAATCTCGTGACGTCTTTCATCAAGACTTGCTCTTCCTTGGGCATCAAACTGGCGTAAAACGCGAGTTGACGGCATTCGAAAACCTACGCTTTTATCAATCTATTCACAATAACCGTTCTTCTGATGACGAAATCTTTGCTGCATTGACTCAAGTTGGTCTTGCAGGTAGAGAAGATGTGCCTGTAGCACAACTTTCTGCCGGTCAGCAACGACGTGTTGCGCTTGCTCGATTGTGGTTGAGTAAACAAATTCTATGGATTTTAGATGAGCCGTTGACGGCAATTGATAAACAAGGTGTGAAGGTGCTTGAATCATTGTTTGCAAATCATGCTGATAATGGTGGCATCGTTATTCTGACTACACACCAAGATATGTTTGCAGATAGCTCTAAACTTAGAAAAATAAAATTGGGTGATTAGTATGATTTCGTCCATGACCACCATTATCCGCCGTGAGTTGTTGATTGCATTTCGTCGTCAGGCAGACATCCTGAACCCGCTGTGGTTCTTCATTATCGTGATCACACTTTTCCCTCTTAGCATCGGTCCAGAGCCTAATTTGTTAGCACGTATTGCAGCTGGCATCGTTTGGGTTGCTGCGTTGCTGTCTGCCTTATTATCATTAGAGCGTCTATTCCGTGATGATTTTCAAGACGGTGCGCTAGAGCAAATGATGCTGATGCCAATTCCGTTGCAACTTGTTGTGATTTCTAAGGTCATAGCACATTGGTTGTTAACTGGATTGCCGCTAATTCTGATTAGCCCATTATTGGCGATTCTGCTTTCTCTTGATTTCAATACTTGGTTGTCTGTGGTTTTGACACTCGCGATCGGAACTCCGACGCTAAGTTTTATCGGTGCCATTGGTGTGGCGCTGACAGTTGGGTTACAAAAGGGCGGCGTTCTTCTAAGTTTGCTTATTCTGCCGCTCTACATCCCAATTCTGATTTTCGCTACATCCGCGATTGATGCTGCAGCATTAGGTATCGCGTATAACGGACAACTGGCTATTTTAGGGGCCATGTTGATGGGGGCCGTCACCCTCACCCCGTTTGCTATCAGCGCGGCGCTAAGAGTTAGTGTTAACTAACTCAGTAAAGTGCGGATTAAGCGTCGTTTGATCAAAGAATTATTATTAAAGCACTGCTACGGTCTCGACCCTCTAGACAGTGTCCCTGAAGTAAGAGTGAGAACTTAACATGTGGAAATGGCTACATCCTTATGCCAAGCCTGAAGCAGCTTATCACCTAAGTGGTAAGTTTCTCCCTTGGTTTTCTGTTTTGGCCCTCGTATGCCTGTCGGTTGGTACCGTATGGGGGCTTGCGTTCGCGCCTTCGGACTACCAGCAAGGCGACAGTTTCCGAATCATCTATATTCACGTGCCTTCAGCCATTTGGTCGATGGGTGTTTACATGTCGATGGCCATTGCCGCATTTATTGGTTTGGTTTGGCAGGTTCGCCTTTCAGAAATGGCCGCACTCGCTATGGCACCAATTGGTGCAGTGTTTACTTTTATCGCTTTGCTTACTGGCGCGGTGTGGGGAAAGCCAATGTGGGGCACTTGGTGGGTATGGGATGCACGCCTAACCTCAGAACTCATTCTTCTATTCCTGTATCTTGGTGTTATTGCGCTGTATCACGCGTTTGACGATCAAAAAACCGCCGCAAAAGCCGCTGGTATTCTTGCGATTGTTGGCGTTGTTAACCTACCTATCATCCACTTTTCTGTGGAGTGGTGGAACACGCTACATCAAGGCGCAACCATTACGAAATTTGAAAAGCCATCCATTTCATCCAACATGCTTTGGCCGCTGTTGTTGAACATCTTTGGCTTTGCGTTCTTCTTTGGTGCAGTGACTATGGTACGTTTCCGTAATGAAATCATCAGTAAAGAAAGTCACCGTCCTTGGGTTCGCAAACTCGCATCTGAAAAAACTCAGTGAGGTAATTAATCATGCATTTTGAATCTCTGAGCGAATTACTTGCCATGGGTGGCTACGCATCATACGTATGGAGCGCGTTTGGTATTACTTTCTTGTCTATGCTGATTCTTTTGATTTCAAGCGTCCGTCGTGGGGATGCGTTATTGAAAGAAGTTCAAGCAAAAATTGACCGCCAAGCGCGTATCGACGCGGCGAAGAATATGGAGAACACGTTATGAACCCGAGACGTAAAAAGAGGCTGGGCATTGTCCTCGCTATCTTTATCGGCATCAGTGCAACCATTGGTTTGATGTTGTATGCGCTTAACCAAAATATGGACCTTTTCTATACTCCAACAGAGTTAGTTAATGGTAAGCCTGATGGTACGAAACCGGAAGTCGGTCAACGCTTGCGTATCGGCGGTATGGTTGTTGTGGGTTCAGTTCGCCGCGACCAAGACTCTCTGAAAGTGCGTTTTGATCTACACGACGTGGGTCCAAAAGTGACGATCGTGTATGAAGGTATCCTTCCAGATTTGTTCCGTGAAGGTCAGGGTATCGTAGCTCAAGGCGTACTTAAAGATGCAACAACGGTTGAAGCGTTTGAAGTGCTAGCGAAGCACGACGAAGAGTACATGCCACCTGAAATTGCAGAAGCGATGAAGAAAACCCATGAGCCTTTGCAGTACACCACTGAACAAAAACAAGGAAGCGACCAATGATTGCTGAAATCGGTCACTTTGCCCTCATTTTATCGCTTGCGATGGCAGTACTGCTAAGCGTACTGCCGTTATGGGGCGCATCAAACAATAACACGATGCTGATGAATACAGCACGACCGCTATCTTGGTCGATGTTCATCATGCTATTTTTCTCATTCGTGATCTTATGTTGGGGTTTCTATACCAATGATTTCACGTTGCAATACGTGGCAAGTAACTCAAACAGCCTACTACCTTGGTACTACCGTCTAACGGCAGTTTGGGGCGCGCACGAAGGTTCACTGTTGCTTTGGGTGCTTATCCAAGCTGGTTGGACTGTGGCTGTAGCGACATTTAGCCGCGGTATGCCACAAGAATCGGTTGCACGTGTGCTTGCTGTAATGGGCATGATTTCAGTTGGTTTCTTGCTGTTCATCATTCTTACTTCAAACCCGTTCCTACGTACGTTGCCATTCTTCCCTGTTGATGGTCGTGACCTGAACCCACTTCTTCAAGATCCGGGTTTGATTGTTCACCCGCCAATGCTTTACATGGGCTATGTAGGCTTCTCGGTTGCGTTCTCGTTTGCGATTGCTTCTCTAATGACAGGCCGTCTTGATACGGCTTGGGCTCGTTGGTCTCGCCCTTGGACTACAGCTGCATGGGTTTTCCTAACACTAGGTATCGCACTAGGCTCTTGGTGGGCGTACTATGAACTTGGCTGGGGTGGCTGGTGGTTCTGGGATCCAGTAGAAAACGCATCATTCATGCCTTGGCTAGCGGGTACGGCTCTCATGCACTCTCTAGCGGTGACGGAAAAACGCGGTACGTTTAAAGCATGGACAGTATTACTGGCAATTTCTGCATTCTCATTAAGTTTGCTTGGTACCTTCTTGGTTCGTTCCGGTATTCTGGTGTCGGTACACGCATTCGCGTCTGACCCATCTCGCGGTATGTTTATCCTAGGTTTCCTCGTTTTCGTCATTGGTGGTTCACTCCTGTTATTTGCAGTGAAAGGGGCGGCGGTTCGGGTTCGCGGTAACTTTGATTTGGTTTCGCGTGAGAACGCGCTACTTGGGAACAACGTGCTTCTGATTGCTGCACTGGTCGTCGTACTAGTTGGTACATTGCTGCCATTAGTTCACAAACAAATTGGTCTTGGTTCAGTATCTATTGGTGCGCCATTCTTCGACATGCTGTTCGCATGGTTGATGATGCCGTTTGCCTTCCTGTTAGGTATTGGTCCTATGATTCGCTGGAAGCGCGATAATCTATCTAAGCTTATTAAGCCGATGATTGTTTCCGGTGTGCTTGCCTTCGCATTAGCGGCAGTGTGCGTGTTCCTGTTCGCAGACTTCTTCTCAGTGATGGCTTACATCGGTTGGGTAATGGCAATCTGGATCATTGCAATGCATTGCTTTGAATTGTACGAGCGTGCGACGCACCGTCACAGCTTTGGTGAAGGTGTTCGTAAATTGCAACGCAGCCACTGGGCAATGATGCTTGGTCACATTGGTTTAGCCGTTACTGTGATTGGTATTGCGATGGTGCAAAACTACAGCATCGAACGTGACGTACGTTTGGCGCCTGGTGAGCACTTCAAGATTTACGGTTACGATTTCTACTTCTCAGGTCTACGTGACAAAGATGGTCCAAACTACGATGGTTACATCGCGGACTTCGAAATCACCAATGATGGTAAGTACGTGAACACGCTACACGCTGAAAAACGTTTCTACCGCACGGCGAAGTCGATGATGACTGAAGCGGCTATTGATCGCGGAATTACTCGTGATTTGTACATCGCGATGGGCGAGCGTCTAGACGACAACCGTTCGTGGGCAGTACGTATTTACTACAAACCATTCGTTCGTTGGATCTGGGCTGGTTCATTGATCATGTCTTTAGGTGGTGCGCTTGCTATCTCTGATAGACGTTACCGCTTCCGCAAGACGGCTAAGAAAGACGGAAAGTCAAAGCTAGCGGAAAAGGAAGCATAATATGAATAAGAAAGTCTTATTTATCCCGTTGGTCGCTTTTATGGTTTTGGCGGGTATCTTCGCGACTCAGTTGGTTCGTAACCAAGACGGCGACGATCCAACAAAATTGGAATCAGTACTGGTAGGTAAGCCAGTACCTGAGTTCCACCTAGAAGATTTAGCGGAACCGGGTAAGCAATACGACCAGTCGATCTTTAAAGGTGAGCCGCTGTTGCTTAACGTTTGGGCGACTTGGTGTCCAACTTGTTACGCTGAGCACAAATACTTAAACGAACTTGCAGGCAAAGGCGTGAAGATCATCGGTATGAACTACAAAGATGATCGTAATAAAGCGATTGGTTGGTTAAACGACCTTGGTAATCCATACCTAATCAGCTTGTTTGATGGAAGCGGCATGTTGGGCCTAGACCTTGGTGTTTACGGCGCTCCTGAAACGTTCATCATCGATGCCAATGGTGTGATTCGCTACCGTCATGTTGGCGACGTGAACCCTCGTAACTGGGCTGAGACCCTAGAGCCGCTTTATACCAAATTGGTTGAGGAGGCGAAGCAATGAAAAAGTTTATTCTAGCGGCGCTCGCTGCGATGACATTTTCGCTTGCAGCACACGCTGCAATCGAAGTGTATGAGTTTGATAACTTAGAGCAAGAACAACAGTTCAAAGAGCTCGGTCATACGCTTCGTTGCCCTAAATGTCAGAACAACACGATTTCTGACTCAAACGCAGAGCTTGCTCAAGACCTGCGTCACAAGGTTTATGAAATGACCAAAGACGGTAAGTCTAAAGATGAAATCGTTGACTACATGATTGCCCGTTACGGTAATTTTGTGACTTATAACCCTCCGTTTACCATGGCAACCGCGATTCTTTGGCTTGGTCCATTTGCTGTTGTTTTAGGTGGCTTTGGTTTGATCGTGCTTCGCAGCCGTAAAGCCAAAGTAAAAACTGTTCAAGATAGCGATGAAAATTGGGATGAGAACAAAGAAGCTCGTCTTAAAGCGCTACTTGATGAAGAGAACAACGGAGATAAGAAGTAATGACACTATTTTGGATTTCTACCGTTGTTTTAACGCTGATTGCTTGCGTGTTGGTCGCTTTGCCACTGCTAAAGCAAAAAGCAAACAACGATGAAGTATTACGTGACGAGCTAAACAAAGCGTTCTATAAAGACCGACTTTCTGAGCTTGAAGAAGAAACCGATGAAGGCTTGGTCGAGAGCCAAGACGAGTTGATCTCTGATTTGAAACAGTCGCTACTGGATGACATCCCAAGTGAAAAAACACAAGGTGAAACCAAAGTTTCTCCAATGGCGGTATTGATTCCTTCGGTTATTTTAACAGTGGTATTGAGTTACGGTCTTTACTACAAGTTTGGTGCTTCTCAGGACGTTGTTAAGTGGCAGGAAGTCACGTCAAACCTACCTGAACTTTCGAAGAAGTTGATGTCAGCATCGTCTGAGCCTTTAAGCGAAGACGAAATGGATGACTTATCGTTAGCACTTCGTACGCGTCTGCATTACCAACCAGATGATTCAACAGGTTGGCTGCTTCTTGGGCGTATCGCTCTGGCTAATCGTGATGTCACAACCTCGATTGATGCAATGGAGAAAGCGTACAAGCTGGAGCCGAAAGATCCTGACGTACAACTCGGTTACGCTCAAGCTTTAATGCTGTCTCAAGACGAGATGGATCAAGCGACAGCACGTTCTCTGCTTGGCAAGCTAATGCAGCAAGACTATGTCGACCTACGTGTATTCTCGCTGTTGGCATTCGATGCGTTTGAGCGCCAAGATTTCCCTGCAGCGATTAAATACTGGGGCATCATGCAGCAGATGATTGGTCCAGAGGATAGCCGTTACGAAATGCTAGGTCGCAGTATCGAAAGTGCGCGTAAGCAAATGGGTGAGGCGGTGTCTCCAGATAAAAGCGTGGCAGTGACGATTAACGTTGCTCCAGAAGCTCAATTGGACCCAAATGCAGTATTGATTGTATCTATTCATCGCGCAGACGGCTCCCCAATGCCAGTTGCAGCAGCGCGCTATCCACTAGGGACTTTCCCTCGTACCGTGGTTTTAGACGACGGTAATGCGATGATGGAAGGGCAGAAGCTGTCGTCGTTAGAGAAACTGATGGTACGTGTTCGTATCGACTCTGACGGTAACGTAGCGACTCGTGACCATGATTGGTACGGCGAAAGTGAAGCGGTTGAATTTGGTCAACCAGTGGATGTGATGATCGATAAGCAGTATCAATAAATCTATCCTGTCTCTGATAGTGGACACTTTGTGATTGTCCTATCGCTTTTGTGGTATGACTACCAACTATCGAGTAGAATGATGAAGGCCAGCGCTTGCTGGCCTTTCTTTATTTATATACCCAAGTGACTTTTTAAGAGCAGTATCGCGTACATCAATCTTTAAGGTTGCTTAGGTATATTAATCGTCGTTATGGAACGCAGAATGTATAACAAGGGTAAATCCACCTTCTTGTTGTTGTTTGCAGTTGGAATGGTTGGCTGTTCGACTGCGCCTGAAGAGGCGGCAACAGAAGAAAACGAAACGAATCAAACGACTTCTGGTGTTTATGATCCGTTAGAAGGCTTCAACCGCGCGATGTGGGAAATCAACTACGATTACCTTGATCCGTATTTGGTTCGTCCTATCTCTCTTGCGTATGTGGACTACACGCCAGTCCCAGTTCGCTCAGGTATCGCAAACTTTTTGGCGAACTTAGATGAGCCAGCAAGCGTGGTTAACAATTTGGTAATGGGAAACGGCACTAAAGCGGTCGATCACTTTAACCGATTCTGGATTAACTCGACTTTTGGTGTACTTGGCTTATTCGATATCGCGACAGCGGCGGGTATCACCAAATACGATAACAAAGAGTTCAGTAGTGTGGTGGGTCATTATGGAGTAGGAAATGGTCCTTACTTCATGGTACCTGGCTACGGCCCATATACGTTGCGCGAAGTAACAGATACGGTAGATGGTATGTATTTGCCGCTTTCTTACCTTAACTTCTGGGCTGGTCTTGGTAAGTGGGCATTGGAAGGTATGGAAAAGCGTGCACTGATTGTTCCACAAGAAGCGCAGTTAGAAGCCTCTCCAGACCCATACGTATTAACGCGTGATATTTATCTTCAGCGTCAAGATTTCAAAGCAGAAATCAACAATACGGATGAAGTGAATGAGGACGAAGAAGCGTACTTGGACGAGTACT
Source organism: Vibrio sp. Sgm 5 (assembly GCF_026241575.1). Classification (NCBI taxonomy): domain Bacteria; kingdom Pseudomonadati; phylum Pseudomonadota; class Gammaproteobacteria; order Vibrionales; family Vibrionaceae; genus Vibrio; species Vibrio sp. Sgm 5. The sequence continues at coordinate 63,317 of NZ_JAPHPY010000012.1, read as the reverse complement.
TAGAAGAAGACTTCTAAACGTTTTCTACAGACAAACAAAAAGGCTTGGTGAAAACCAAGCCTTTCTTTTTTATCGGTAACTTTCTTTTATCGATAAATAGCGTTTAGATTAGAACTTGTAGTTCGCTTGAACACCGATTAGCCAAACGTTGCCCGTTACCTCACCTTCAAATGCACCACCGAAAACGGCTGCTTCGTTATCAGATGCATCACGAGGTTCGCTGATTGGCGCATCTTTCGCAAAGATGTAAGTAAAGCCAGCGTCTAGAGTTAGGTTTTTAGACCATTCATAGCCTGCACCAACACTTAGCCATAGACGGTCAGTCTCTGGAATTGTTGTTGTACGGTACTTGTCATCAACTGCAGACATGTCGTAAGCAACGCCTGAGCGCAATGTCCATTTTTGGTCAAGCTTGTAAGTCGTACCTACAGCAAAGCGGTAGTTATCTTCCCAGTTTTCCGATTTGATTAGATCAGATGAATCAGGGAAATCTGCCACTAGCTCTTTAAAGCTGCTCCAATCTGTCCAGTTAATGCTTGCGTGTACTGCTAACTGGTCATTTAGTTGGTGGAAGCTCGCTAGTTCAGCTGTCGCTGGCAAGGTAAGGTCCATTGAACCTGCTTTTTTCGCGTTAGGGTTCACTGGGTTGAACGCAAGACCATTCGCGTGACCTTCTAGGGTCAGATCTACCGCTGATTTATATGCGAAACCGATGCGGTTGTTATCATTGATCTGCCATGCAGTACCCACTTGCCAACCCCAAGCGGTGTCATCACCTTCCATGTATTTAAGTGTTTGACCCGGTAAAGTCGGTTTCACTAAACCCATCTGAGGTGGCATTACCGCGCCAATGCTACCATCTGCGATGATGTAACGGATACCACCACCAATGCTTACCGCTTCATTTAGTTTGTAAGCCGCGTTCAGGTTCGCTTCCATCGACGTTACGCTAGCTTGGTTACCAAAGTTTGCTGCAGCAAAATCTTTACCTAGGTCCGTTTCCATACCGTAGTTAGTGCCAAATGCTAGACCAATAGCAAACTTGTCGTTGTACTGGTGAGATAGGTAGAAGTTAGGGATAACAGCATCGTGTGCAAAGTCATGTGAACTTGCTTTATTAGAACCATTTACAAATGTCGATGTGCCATCAACATCAATATTAGGGTTTACATAAATAGCGCCAACAGACACTTGTGTGCCTTCTAGGTACGTTAGCATTGCTGGGTTACGCCACTGTGCACCTGCGTTATCAGCCATCGCTGCTTCACCAGCGTATGCACGACCTAGGCCAGTCGCAGAGTATTCTGCAAGTTGGAAACCTGCTGCGTTTGCAACGCCTGAAGTGCTTAATAGGCCGAATGCCACTGCTGCTGAAAGGAGAGTCTTGTTGGTTTTCATTGTAATGTTCGCTGAGTTATTTATAACGTGGGGCGAAAGTTTACGTCTAGAGTTATTACTTTAAAAATGAAAATCCAATAAAACAGTGTTTTCAGGTTAATTATCTATTGGTAGTTAAATATGCAGTTAATTTATCTAACTGTAAAGGCGTTGTGAAGAAGTTTCAGCGAACAAGTGTGAGTCCTAATAACCGCATTTAGTTACACGTGTGCGCTCAGATTAGGTGAGGGGTAAATGATAGATAAGAAAAAAGGCTGGAATTCCAGCCTTTTATATAGAGAGTGTTTATATTAGCTTCATGCGTAATGCTTAGAAGCTGCGGCTGTATTGTAAGCCGAATAGAATCGCATCTGCGCGAGTTGTACCTGTAAAGGAGCCTGTTGGAGCACTTGTCTCTACAACATCTACATCTTTACCTACCAGATATGTAAAGCCAAGATCGATGTTCGAGCTTGAATCTAGATGATAAGTGAAGCCACCAGAGAACCATTGACGATCAGAATCAGGTACAGAAACTGAAGTTAGGTCAGCTTGAGCACTTGTGTCGTACATGTAGCCCGCACGTAGTGTCCAATCATTATTTAGGTAGTAAGTACCACCAATAGCGTAGTGCCAACCATCTTGCCATTCATACGGCTTGTCGTAGCTACCAGTTAGAACGGAGTCTTTTAGATTGCGGAATTCGATTTGATCGAACGTACCCCAACCGATGTATTGGATGCTGTAGTGAACCGCAAATTTAGTATCTTGAATTTTGTGGTAGCCAGAGAACTCTGCCATATCAGGTAGCGGAAGAGTAATCTTTTGGCCCTTATCGTCTTTAGCTTCCATTTCTGGGCTGTAACGGTAAGAGAAACCAAAACGGTTGTTTTCATCTAGCTCAAATACAGTACCTACGTTGAAACCAACAGCCCAACCATCTGCACCATCTACATCTAGAAGAGGCATTGGTAGAACTTCTGCTTCACGTTTCATTGTACCTTGACCGTAGATTAGGTCGATGCCAGCACCGAAGCTCCATTGGTCGTTTAGACGGTAAGAACCCGCTAGACCAAAGTTTGCGCTTTTCACATCTGTAAGGCCGCCGTATTCGCGAGCAGCAAAGCTGTCATCAAATTCAGTTTTAGTACCGAAGTTTGAGTATGCGTTTACACCCCAAGCGAATTTGTCATTAACAGGAACGATTAGGTGGATATTTGGTGCGATAGAAGTGTCACCTGCATCGTCATAGTTAGATGATGTACCTAGAGGAGCTGTTACGCCGCGGTACGTCGCATCTTTAACTTCAATCATTGAAGTAATGCTTTCAAAACCAAGCGACAGTTCCATTTTATCAAATAGAGCCATTGCTGCTGGGTTACGAGCCATTACAGATGCGTTGTCTGCAATTACTGCATCACCTGCGAATGCACGACCGATACCAGTCGCTGATTGTGCGTTTAGCTGGAAACCAGCTGCCATTGCTTGACCAGATGCCATTGCAACCGTCACTGCTAGGAGAGTCTTTTTAAACAGACGCGTATTCTGAGTCATTTTTTATTCCTTATGGGTTTCGTCTCTTTGGACGATAAGTTGAGCATTTGCTCAGTGGCGCAGATAGTAGTATTAAGAGTGGACCATACAAATCCGACCATTGGATAAATTTGAATAAAAATTGCAGAAATGATGTCTAAATGTCGGGAAATTGCATCTAAAGTGCATAATTTAGAGTTTTGACTCTAAACTTAATTGGTGGGATGAATGTTTTTATTGGTATCTATAAGAAAAAGCCGCTAAATTTCGAGATTTAGCGGCTTTTCACGTTTTATCGATGCGGTATTAAGGAACTTGTTACATAGGTTCCATCATCGGAGCAAGCTTAGCTGCGATAGCATCGATATCTTCGCCATTGCTACCAACAAGAATCATACTGGCTTTGCCCACCGGTTTCACAACACCACTCATACCATCTTTATCAAAGTCGACTTTCTGGTCACTCTTCACATCAGTCACAAACATGGTGACTCTGCCTTCTTTACCTTGGAAGACGACATGAAGAGCATTGTTCGACTCACCAAAACCACAATGGTTTAGGTAGTAAACGTGATATGGAAAATCACCGTTTATTTGGTAATGGAAAGGCATCATTTTCGCGTTGACTTGTTTATTCGAAACATCTTCATCGATGTTACGGACAAACGGTTCTTCTGCCACTACGTGTTTCATTGCGGTGTCTGCCAGACTTGCTTGCGCTGGAGAAACAATAACGTTACCCCAGTTAATCTGACCTACAAGTAAACCAGCAGTAAATGCAACGGATGCCGCCAAAGCCATCGCTTTACGAGCGAAATTAGGTCTGACTATCTTTTCATCTTCTAATGCATTTGATGTTTGGTTAAACAAAATCTTGTCGGCGAGATCTTCTGGCACATCCACATTCATGGCTTGCTTAATCTTTAGATCGAGGTCCAAAACGTCTTCAACAAACTTACTGTTAGCGTCGTTCTCAGCTAAAGCTTGCAGAATCTCTTCATCCTTCTGTTTTGGATCCGACAAAATACGACGACGAAATTCTAAATCATCCATTTTTTTGTCCTCTCTGAGTATCTTGAGAATCCAACATCTCTTTTAGTTGATTGCGGGCGCGGAAAAGGCGCGTCATTACCGTGTTTTTGTTCAGCTCCAAAATGTTACCGATTTCTTCTCCGCTGAAACCGCCTACAACTTGGAGGAACAAAGGTTCACGATATTCGACATCAAGCTTCATTATTTGAGCTTGTAGCCATTCCTGCTGATGATGTGGGTCATCGCTGACTTTAGCATCATTGCCATAGTCATCGATATCAACCAAATCAAATTGTTTGCGTTCGAAGCGGCGCGCATTTTCTCGTCTCAGAATGGTAATAAGCCAAGATTTCGCAGCCTTTTCATCTTGAAGGCTATCGAGAGACTTCCACGCACGCAGACAGGTTTCTTGAACCAAATCTTCTGCAACCGCCTTTTCCTTGCATAACCAGTATGCGTAGCGATATAAGTCTCTGTGATAGCCCCGAACAAGAGCTTCGTATTTTCTTTGTCTGTCCATATCAGAGTTGACCGGACTGTCGGAATTTTTCTTTCCAAACATTTTAAATATTGCCACAGGAGCCTCCGTCTTGCTCTGTGAGGTCATATATACCGCTTATATTTATAATCGATCCGACTACACTTTTTGTAGTTTAGCAGCAGCACAATATACGTCTTCAACGATCAAGCACTTATTTGAAGTGATGATAATTTATTTTTTATTGTTGTCAGTGAGGCGTTTTACCTCATTTGGTTGACTACTTGGTCAGTCTTCAAATCCTATTCCTGCAAGAAACCATAAAATCACCATAAAAATTGATCTATTTCAAAATATCATACAGTGAAGGGGCTATAGTACATCTTGTCATCTAGTTAGTCATTGCGACTAACATGTTGAGCAAGATGACACTTCCTTTTGAAGGCTGACTTTACTTTCTCCTAATCAGGAAACTGATTAATTTTACAATTGGCGTATGTTAATTGTTTTATAGATATTCCGACCACACAATATTGTGTGGTTTTTTTTTGCTTCAATTTTACCCACAGCACACTTCTTCTCTTTTTAAGTCACTATAGTTAAGCAATCTTAATCGCATAAGAATCAATGAACTAGAGTAATAGATCTACTCGCTTCACGTTTATTTAAACGCACGTTTGATAAATTTAACAAGTTGATTACAATGCATGAGGTCAGACCTCTTGTATTTAAGGAGAAACAATGGGCAAGCAGGAAGTAAAAACACGCCATGGTGAACGTGTTGCTATTGTCGCAGGGCTCCGAACTCCCTTTGCTCGTCAAAGCACTGAGTTCAGCCAGGTGCCAGCGGTCGATTTAGGTAAAATGGTAGTGAGCGAAATGCTTGCTCGCACAGATATCGACCCTAAGTTAATTGAACAAGTGGTATTTGGACAAGTGGTTCAAATGCCAGAAGCACCAAACATCGCACGAGAAATCGTATTGGGGACGGGTATGCACATTCATACCGACGCTTACAGTGTGACTCGCGCATGTGCGACCAGCTTCCAAGCTGCTGTCAATGTTGCCGAAAGTATTATGGCTGGCAGCATTGATGTGGGGATTGCTGGTGGTGCGGACTCTTCTTCTGTGTTGCCTATTGGTGTATCAAAAACGCTGGCTGCTAATTTGCTGGCGCTCAGCAAAACCAAAACGCTGGGTCAAAAGCTCAACATTCTTAAAAAACTCAGCTTCAAAGATTTGATGCCAGTGCCGCCGGCAGTGGCTGAATACTCGACGGGTCTCTCAATGGGTCAGACTGCCGAGCAAATGGCGAAGTCACACGGAATTACTCGTGCAGAGCAAGATGCGTTGGCGCACCGTTCTCACTCTCTAGCTTCGCAAGCTTGGAAAGACGGCAAAATCCAAGACGAAGTGATGACTGCTTTCCCAGAACCTTACAAAAAATGGATCTCTGAAGATAACAACATTCGTCATGATTCGACATTAGAAGGTTATGCAAAATTGCGTCCGGCTTTTGACCGCCAATACGGTAGTGTAACAGCCGCAAACAGTACGCCATTAACCGATGGTGGTGCCGCTGTGATGCTAATGCGTGAAGGTAAAGCGAAAGAGCTTGGGATGGAAATTCTTGGCTACATTCGCGGTTATGCATTCTCGGCTATTGGCGTCGAAATGGATATGTTGATGGGGCCAACTTACGCGACATCGAAAGTATTAGAAAATACCGGATTGGAACTTTCAGACCTCACGCTTATTGATATGCATGAAGCGTTTGCTGCTCAAGCACTTGCAAATGTGAAGATGTTTGCTTCTGATAAATTTGCCCAAGAGAACCTAGGTCGCTCGAAAGCGATTGGCGAGATCGACATGGACAAATTCAATGTCCTTGGCGGTTCAATTGCTTACGGTCACCCATTTGCTGCGACTGGCGCTCGTATGATGACACAAACGTTACGTGAGCTGAAACGTCGTGGTGGTGGTCTTGCGTTGAATACTGCGTGTGCCGCAGGTGGTCTTGGTGCAGCAATGATTTTGGAGGTTGAGTAATGAGCGAGCAAAAAGCATTTAGTCTAAAGATTGATGAGCAGAACATTGCTTGGCTAGCCATCGATGTGCCAAACGAGAAAATGAACACGTTGCAAGCGGCATTTGCAGATGAGATGAAAGAGATTTTCGCTCAACTGAAAGACACCAACGGCGTAAAAGGGATGATCATCCATTCCTTAAAACCAGATAACTTTGTTGCGGGTGCCGATGTACGCATGCTCGAAGCGTGCACGACGGCAAGTGAAGCTGAAGCCTTAGCCAAGCAAGGCCAAGACTTGTTCCAGCAGCTGTCTGAGCTGCCTTACCCGGTTGTCGCAGCGATTCATGGTCCATGTCTGGGTGGCGGTTTAGAGCTTGCTCTCGCGTGTGACTACCGAGTGTGTACTGATTCCGATAAAACGCGTCTTGGTTTGCCTGAAGTGAAACTTGGTTTGCTGCCTGGTTCTGGTGGTACTCAACGTCTTCCACGTTTAATTGGTCTGTTGCCCTCGTTAGATTTAATCCTTACAGGTAAACAACTGCGTGCGAAGAAAGCGAAAAAATTGGGTGTGGTTGACGCATGTGTGCCAGAGACTGTCTTGCTTGATGTCGCGAAGATGCATGTCGAAAAAGGCAAGAAGAAAGGCAAACAAAAGCAATCGACCAAAGAGAAATTGATGTCGGGCAGCGGCTTAGGTCGTAAGTTTGTGTTTGAGCAAGCAGCGAAAAAAACTAATGAAAAAACGCGTGGTAACTACCCTGCAACCGTGGCTATCCTAGAAGTTATTCAACACGGTCTTGAGAAAGGTTTTGCTCAGGGCCAAGAACTTGAAGCAAAGCGCTTTAGCGAATTGGTGATGAGCTCTGAATCAAAAGCATTACGCTCTATTTTCTTTGCTACCACTGAAATGAAGAAAGAGAATGGTACAGAGGCTGAGCCCGCATCGGTCGGTCGAGTTGGTGTACTTGGTGGTGGTTTGATGGGGGCGGGTATTAGCCACGTTTCCGTCGCCAAAGCAAAAGTGCCAGTGCGTATTAAAGATGTTAGTAACGACGGTGTGCTTAACGCATTGAACTACAACTACAAGTTGTTTGATAAGCAACGTAAGCGCCGTATTATCTCGAAAGCGGGTCTGCAAGCGAAGATGCTGCAACTGTCTGGCGGTATTGACTTTACAAGCTTCAACCATATTGATGTAGTAATTGAAGCTGTGTTTGAAGATCTTGACCTTAAACAGACGATGGTTGCGGATATTGAAGCGAATGCGAAACTAGACACTATTTTTGCGACCAATACGTCTTCTTTGCCGATTCACAAAATTGCGGAAAAAGCAGAGCGTCCAGAAAACATCGTCGGTTTACACTATTTCAGCCCGGTAGAGAAAATGCCGCTGGTGGAAGTGATTCCTCACGAGACGACGTCGGATGAAACCATTTCTACCGTGGTTGCGCTTGCGAAGAAACAAGGTAAAACGCCAATCGTTGTGAAAGATAAAGCAGGCTTTTACGTAAACCGTATTCTTGCACCTTACATGAATGAAGCCGCACATATCTTGTTGGCAAATGAGCCAATCGAACAACTGGACAATGCACTACTCGATTTTGGTTTCCCGGTTGGCCCAATTACTTTGCTTGATGAAGTTGGTGTCGATATTGGCGCGAAGATCATGCCAATCTTGGTTAACGAATTGGGCGAGCGATTTAAAGGTCCAGACGTATTCGAAACACTACTGAACGACGGTCGTAAAGGTCGTAAGAGTGGTAAAGGTTTCTATACCTATAAAGGTAAGAAGAAGGAAGTTGATAAGTCAGTGTACAAACTGCTGAACTTAACGCCTGAATCAAAACTGAGCGACAACGACATTGCTTTGCGCTGTGTGCTGCCAATGTTGAACGAAGCCGTTCGTTGTTTGGATGATGGGATCATCCGCTCGCCACGTGATGGTGATATCGGCGCGATCTTCGGTATTGGATTTCCCCCATTCTTAGGTGGCCCATTCCGTTACATGGATCAATTCGGTTTGAAAGAATTGGTTGAGAAAATGAACGAGTTTGCATCGAAATATGGTGATCGTTACGCGCCATGCGATGGCTTACTCACTCGTGCGGGTGAAGGTCGTAACTTCTACGATTAATGGCTAGCGCTAAAAATAGAAAGGCTTGCGTGATGCAAGCCTTTTTTGTGTTTAAGATTATGAGACGTTATTTCTTCTTGTCTTTTTTGTCCTTGTCGTGACCTTTGCCTGGGTTGTTATCACCGTGGACACTAGAATTACCTTTGTGGTCTTTGTCATGCTTCCCTGAGGAGCAATCGTCAGACTTTATTGATACGTTATCACCATCAAGGCGCAAACAGTCTTCACTTAGTTCGAAATCGTCACCCTTAATTGTGATGTCTGCATGGGCAACAGGCGCGAGTGGTATAAGTACAGCAGCAAGTAAAAGTAGCTTTTTCATTTAGTCCTCGTGTTTGCATATTTATTGAACAAGGTAATTACAGCATAAACTAAATTACTACTTTTACCATTTCATGCCAATTATGCATTTGAGTCTCTTATCCGAGACCACAATCTTTTGGTCGTAATTGAAACTCTTCAATCGACCCAATTTCTAAACCAAGATTAACTCGCGGAGCATCTGCGTGTGCTATACCTTGCGAGTGCATGACCAAACGGTTTGCGGTGCGCGGTTTTAACTCGTTGACAACAAAGCGGATCATATCGGTACGAGTAAGCCCTTTAAGCTCTTCTAGTACTTTTTCACGTTGATTGAAATCCGTGTCTTTGTTGCCAATAGCGACCCACAAGCGCTGAGCTCTACCACGCAATGTTGTGTCGGGCGTTGCTATTTGATTCCATAAACCTCGCTTGCTGCTGTGCCACTGGTATTCATTTAGCTCTAGCAATACCATGTAGAAAGCGTTCAAAAACTCATCAATTGATGTGACCAATTCAGCGGGAGCGGCATTTGGAGACTGAACGTACAGCACAATACCTGGATGGCGATTGAGAGGCATATTTCCCGTACCGACCATATAGCCAAGTTGCTGCTTGGTGCGGATTTCATGGAAGAAGGTCGCCGACATCAGATGGTTAGCCAGTGTATACAAGGCGATATTGCGTGGCTCGATATCTTCACATTGGTGGTAAATCACCACCGCGGAATCTTGCTGATTACAGTGGACTTCACGTTGGAAACTGCCATTTTCGCCAAGCATGACCAACGGACGGAGTGCCTCTTCGTAGCGTTGTTCTTTTACTCTAAGGGCATCTTTCAACGTTGTTGCCATCTCTTTTGCGTGCTGACGCTGCCAGTCGCCGTAAACGAACATTTCTACATGCAACTCGGCCAAAATTGATTCAACAAACACCGACAGTTCATCCACTTCTATTTCTTCCAGCGCTTCAACGAGTGTTGCGAAAGGCGGATTGTTGGGTTGAAGAAGCCCAGTCAGTGCATTGAATAGCTGCGAAATAGGGCGGTCCTGAGATGAATTTCGCCAATTACGTAATAGTTGTTGTTTGATGGTTTCGAATCGAGCAGGGCTGAACTCACGTGCCGCGAAGCGATGCAGAATCATTTCTAACAGCTGAGGCAATTTCTCGCTAAAACCTGATAGCGTCAGAGTAACACCACCTTGGTGAGCGTACATGTTGTAACCCATACCTGCGATTTCAGCTTGATAGGTCTCTTTCGCTAATGAATCAAGGAACATCTCAACACATAGGCGTGTTTTCACGATGTTTTTCGGTGAAGCGACGGCGTGCGAGCTGTCGATAGCGACATACACGACGCCTTTTGGCACTCGGAATTCGTCATCTTGCAAATGCCATAAACGGAAGCCTTCGACATCTTCCACTAATTCTGGCAATGAGCCACCATTTTCAAACGGTTTTGGATCGAGCTCGTAGCAAATGTATGGGTTCTTTTCTGGGAGAACGAATTGCCAACTAGGATCGATTTGTTGATATAAACGACGTTGTTCATCGTTGAATGGATGCACTGAGTAGGGCGTGAAATACCATTCTGCGGTTTGGTTGTACTCTAATCCTTTGGCAATCAGAGTCACACGAACATTTTCGATGTTGAGGTAGTGCAATAAAGAGCATTGTAGCTCTTCATCATACCCTGTCATTTTGTAGTCACCGTAAACCGTGTCTTCCGGCTGATAGTGCTGCATGTTGATCACAAGGTGGCTGACCAAATCCATCGGACGAGATGGTTCTTGAAAGCGGAAGGCAGACTCCAGCACTGCTTGTTTTTCAAGGTAACGCCATTCATCCATCCCATCTTGTTTGATCATAGACAGGTACTGGAATACGGCTTGAATGATGTTATCGACATAATCCAAGCCATCTTGGGTCAATGTGCAGCTGACTGTGAAGTCTCGGTAATTGCTGCCGCTTGCACCTCCTCCGGCAGATAAGGATGTAATCCAACCTTTGTTTTTCAGCTCTAGCATCAAACTGCCTTCGCCTTCATAACCCAACAAATGCGCAAAGTAGGAGAGGGGTTTCGCGCCGTAATGCTCATCCATCCCTGGCATCGAGAAGGTTAAGATCAGTTTACGAAATTCTTTAATCGGTTCGACTTGAACCAAAATGCCGGTGCTGTCTTCGTTACCTATAGGTACATCAATCGATTTTCCGTGTAATTGATGATTTGGAATGTCAGCAAACATGGTTTCTACCCAAGCTTGCTGTTCATCAAGAGATTGAGGACCAAACAAGGTCAATGTCATCAAATCAGCGGAATATTGCGAGTGGTGAAACTCGACTATCTCGTCGCGAATCGATTTGCCATCGCGATCGCCGAGGGTTTCCAAGTTGCCGACAGAGAACTTAGAAAACGGATGATCAGGGTTGATGACCTCTTTGTTTACTTGATATAGACGGCGAGAATCGTCGTTCAGTTTGAGCTTGTATTCGGAGTCGACAGCTTGGCGCTCTTTGTCTAACGCTTCTTCATTAAACAACGGTGCGGTGAAGAATTGGCTGAAACGGTCAAGCGCGGTTTCAAACGCTGTGGGGGTGACGTCAAAGAAGAAACAAGTATGCTCTGTTCCCGTCCAAGCGTTATTTGTGCCACCGTGTTGACTAATATAACTTTGAAACTCGCCAACTTTAGGGTATTTTTCCGTTCCCAAAAAAAGCATGTGTTCTAGGTAGTGTGCCAGACCTTGACGATCATTTGGGTCATCAAAGTGTCCAACATTTACTGCCAAGGCTGCTGCCGACTGTTGAGCGGTGTCGGAGTGGATCAGCAACACGCGCAGTGCATTACTCAAGGTAATGTAGCGGTATTGATTTGAATCGTTTGGACTTAAGTGCACGATGCGTCTCCAGATTTCGCATTACAGTAATGATGAACCCCGAATGGGGCGGCGCAAAGTTTGCGCTTCGACAAATACTGCTTGCCGTATTTTTGTTATTCGTAAGAGTACTGCATAAGCCCAATAGCCAATGCTATGGGGTTCGAGCTATTTGAAGGAATGCACTGAGTTCATAACTTCATCGTAGAATGTGATGAACTGAGTCTATTCTTTTTAATAGATTGTTAAGAAAGTCGCTATCTTTAGCAAGCGAATTGGTATAATGAACCGATAATTATATCAGTATTTTTGTTTCGACATTATTAAAGTTAGCCCGCTATCCGTATAAAGATAGCAGTCAACCTTTTGGTAGCGTTAGCTATCCCTAGGAAATAACATGAAAATATTTATCTTGCGTCACGGTGAAGCGGAACATTTCGCGGATACCGATGCAGAAAGACAACTGACCCAAAGAGGCAGAACTGAATCGGAAGCAGTTGCCCGAGCATGTAAAGAGCAAGGTTTTGCTCAATTCGATAAAGTGCTAGTCAGTCCATACATCCGAGCGCAACAAACATGGCAAGAGATCAGCGTCCATTTCTCGGCGAAAAGTATTGAGACTTGTGAAGACATCACGCCATACGGTCAATCGGACCATGTATTTGATTTTGCCAATGCATTGATTGAGGTTGAGAAGTTGGAATCACTTCTGTTTGTGTCGCACTTACCGCTGGTGGGGTATCTCACTTCTGAGTTTGTGAAAGACATGACACCACCGATGTTCCCAACATCTGGCTTGGTGTGCATTGAATACGATCCGCAAACACAACGCGGTGAAGTGTTGTGGCATATCACGCCATAGAACACTCGCTCTCGGGATCAGGACTCGAGAAAAACAAAAAGGCAGGGTTAACCTGCCTTTGTCGTTCTTGTTCGTCAGCGAAACACTTTCGCAGTCGGTGGTTTATTTCTCTGGAATAGACAGTAATACCAGTAGCGCACCGTCTCCGCCAAACTCTAAAGGCGCTTGGTGGAATGCCATCACGTCTGGGTGTTGAGCAAGCCACAGCGGTGCTTTCTGCTTCAAGATGTGCTTACCAATGCCGTGTTGAACACACGCACAGTGGATTTCGTTTTTGACACAGTAAGCGATCATCGCGCCGAGCTCTCGCTTAGCTTCCAGTTGGGTCATACCATGCATGTCTAGGAAAACATCAGGTACGTACACACCACGGCGCAGACGTTTCACTTCATAAGTTGAGACATCATCACGCGCGTAGCGAGTTGGTCCATCCGCATTTAAGAGCGGGACAAACTCATCGGAAAAGTAAAACTCAGAATCACTCGCTTCACGGTTTGAGCGCGTGATTTCTTTTTGCTTAGTATTTTTTTTTGGTTGCTGGATTATGGTATCCTGTCGCAACTTTTTTACGCCCTGTACTGCATCCTTAAACAAGGCGAAATCGTCATCGTGTTCGGTGTCTTTTTTGCTCATTAGGTAAACAATTTCATTTTTACAATTTATGGCAGTATTGTAGCGCTTTTCGGAGGCAATTTTGGATAAGATTTTTGTAGAAGAGGCGGTATCGGAACTGCATACCCTTCAAGATATGATTCGTTGGACGGTCAGCCGCTTTAACGCCGCTAACTTGTTTTACGGTCATGGTACTGATAATGCGTGGGATGAAGCGGTTCAGCTTATCCTACCGACATTATACTTGCCGATTGATGTGCCTCCGCATGTATTGAACTCTCGCCTAACGACAAGCGAGCGTCTACGTATTGTTGAGCGCGTAGTAAAACGCATCAACGAGCGTACACCAACTGCATACCTAACGAACAAAGCATGGTTCTGCGGTCTTGAGTTCTTTGTTGATGAGCGTGTACTTGTGCCACGTTCTCCAATCGGTGAATTGATTCAAGCGGAATTCCAACCTTGGTTGGTGGAAGAGCCAACTCGCATCATGGACCTATGTACGGGTTCTGGCTGTATCGCGATTGCTTGTGCGCACGCTTTCCCTGAAGCAGAAGTCGACGCGATCGACATCTCTACAGACGCCCTACAAGTGGCTGAACAAAATGTACAAGATCACGGTATGGAGCAGCAAGTGTTCCCAATCCGTTCAGATTTGTTCCGTGATCTGCCAAAAGAGAAGTACAACCTGATCGTGTCTAACCCACCTTACGTGGACGAAGAAGACATGAACAGCCTACCAGACGAGTTCACGCACGAGCCTGAGCTAGGTCTAGCCGCGGGTACTGACGGTCTAAAACTGGTTCGTCGTATTCTTGCCAACGCTCCAGACTACCTAACAGAAAACGGTATTCTTATTTGTGAAGTCGGTAACTCGATGGTTCACATGATGGAACAGTACCCTCAGATCCCATTTACTTGGGTCGAGTTCGAGAACGGCGGTCACGGCGTATTCATGCTAACACGTGATCAGTTAGTTGAATGTGCAGAAGAGTTCAAACTGTACAAAGACTAAGTCTGTCTAAGCAAACCAGTCGAACAAACAATGAAAACACCGAGCCTAGTGCTCGGTGTTTTTTTATCCGCTTCGCAGTGAGCTTGAAAATTCAGGCTGATTTGTTTTTTCCGCCAAAACGGGCTTTACATCAAAACGTAATACCGCCACTATGAATTCACGAAGAATTGATAAGCAGTTGCGCTCCCACAGTTCGAGCGTGGCGACAATAATTTGAGGAAGTAATGGCAGGAAACAGTATCGGACAACATTTCCGAGTGACGACATTCGGGGAAAGTCACGGTATCGCACTAGGATGTATCGTAGACGGATGCCCTCCAGGTTTGGAAATCACTGAGGCAGATCTGCAAACGGATCTCGACCGTCGCCGTCCTGGCACATCACGTTACACCACACAGCGTCGTGAACCGGACGAAGTAAAAATTCTTTCTGGCGTATTTGAAGGTCAAACTACAGGTACTTCAATTGGTTTGATGATTGAGAACACTGACCAGCGTTCTAAAGACTACTCAGACATTAAAGACAAGTTCCGTCCAGGACATGCTGATTACACTTACCACCAAAAATACGGTGTGCGCGATTATCGAGGTGGCGGCCGTTCGTCTGCTCGTGAAACGGCAATGCGTGTGGCGGCTGGTGCAATCGCTAAGAAATACCTGAAAGACGAGTTCGGTGTAGAAATCCGTGCTTACTTGTCGCAAATGGGTGACGTTTCAATCGATAAAGTGGATTGGAATGAAATCGAAAATAATGCGTTCTTCTGCCCAGATGCAGACAAAGTAGAAGCATTTGACCAACTTATCCGTGACCTGAAAAAAGAAGGCGACTCCATTGGCGCAAAAATTCAGGTTGTGGCAACCAACGTGCCTGTTGGTCTTGGTGAGCCTGTATTTGATCGTTTAGATGCAGACATCGCACACGCGCTAATGAGCATTAATGCGGTGAAAGGCGTGGAAATCGGCGACGGTTTTGACGTGGTAAACCAAAAAGGCAGCGAGCATCGTGATACGCTTTCTCCAGAAGGCTTCGGCAGCAACCACGCAGGCGGCATTCTGGGCGGTATCTCTACCGGCCAAGAGATTGTGGCAAACATCGCGCTTAAGCCAACCTCAAGCATTACGGTTCCAGGCGAGACTATCACTAAAGAAGGTGAACCAACTCAGTTGATCACTAAAGGTCGTCATGACCCATGTGTGGGTATCCGCGCCGTGCCTATCGCGGAAGCGATGCTGGCTATTGTCGTTATGGATCACTTGCTACGTCATCGTGGTCAAAACCATGGCGTAAAAACCGAGACTCCAAAGATTTAAGTTTGAAACTTAACTCGATAGAAACGCAAAAGGCTGCTCAGTGAGCAGCCTTTTTAATAGGGTTTCAATTGGTTTCGAATCCAATTAGTGAATCGAACCTTCGGTTTCCAAGTGGAATGAAGGTAAGCGCCATTTGAATCGAACTGCAGCCATACGGAGCATATAACCAGTAATCAGAGTCACAATCGTCGCGGTTACGTCAGGTACGTTGAACTCAAGTAAAGCTAAGTACAAGCCCGATGCAATAAGTGCCACAGAGGCGTAAAGCTCTTCATGCAACACAAGCGGTGTTTGACGACAAATCAAATCGCGTAGCAGACCGCCAAATACACCAGTGACTAGTGCAGACACCATACAAATGCCAGGGTGTAAGCCCATGCCAATCGCTACCTTGGTACCGATGATGCTAAATACGATCAAGCCCAGCGCATCCAAACGGATAAATAGCCCTTTGAATTTAATCACCCATTTCGCTAAGCCAGTCGTCAGTACACCAGCTACACAAGTGATTGCCAAAAACTCGGGATTTTTCACCCAACCTAGTGGGTAGTGGCCAAGAAGAATGTCGCGCACCGTACCGCCGCCAATAGCCGTTGCACTCGCTACCAACATAACACCAAACCAATCCATTTTTCTTCGGCCGGCACTCAATGCACCAGTCATGGCTTCAGCCGTGATACCAATGATGTACAACACACTTAGCAGCATAAGGGGACACTCAAATAAAAGGGCTCTGTCATGGTCCTTGAGATTAAGGAAAACAGCAGCAAAACTTACCAACAAGATTTAAACCTTGGGGAGAGGCTTAAACCCAAAAGAATCTCGCTTCAAGTGGCGTTGAAGTCGCCATCGTTAAGCGTAAAAATAAGGCGTGAGTGTAGTGGGAAATGTGATCTGTGACGAATGAGAAATTGTATGGAGAAAGCGACTTTCAGATTAACTCAGCTAATAACCAAACATGTTGTGTGGCTTTACCTGTGTAAGAAAAACAGCGACAATGCGCACCGCATATCAATTTGACGTACAGAATCGATGATGAACCACGAATATCAAGACCTTATCGCTATTTTCAATGACACATTTCTTGGGCCTTTTAACACTGAGTTAGAGCTAGGCGGCGATGAGCCAATTTACTTGCCAGCAGATGAAGAACATCCGCATCATCGGATTATTTTTGCTCGTGGCTTTTATGCGTCAGCACTGCACGAGATTGCCCATTGGTGCGTAGCAGGACCAGAGCGTCGTTTGCTGGAAGATTTTGGTTATTGGTACGAACCAGATGGTCGCACAGCAGAGGTTCAAGCTGAATTCGAAAAAGTTGAAATTCGCCCTCAAGCTTACGAGTGGATTCTAGCGAAAAGTGCTGACTTCCCTTTTAACGTCAGTTGTGACAATCTACACGGCGATTTTGAACCAGATCGTCTTGGTTTTATGCACAAAGTGCACAATGAAGTAATGGGCATTCTAGAAAGCGGTCTTCCGCCTCGCGTGAAAATGCTATCGGATGCATTACGTGCCTTTTACCAAACCAAGCCGCTGGAAACGTCTGACTTTATCGTTAAATAACCTCAGAGAAACGCCATGATTATTGAATTTGAAGAAAAACTACTAGAACTGATTGATGCTCGCATTGAAACGGCATCGGATGATGAATTGTTTGCTGGTGGTTATTTGCGTGGTCACATTTCTCTGTCTGCTGCAGCGTGTGAAGAAGAAGGCATTAACGATGTAACTGAGCTGAAGTCTCGCATTGAAAACAGCCTTGAAGAAGCGCGTTCAGAATTGACGCCTGCCGATCGCGTGATCGTGAGCGATCTATGGCAAGAGCTTCAAGCGCAAGCTTAAGTCTCATTCAGTTATATATGCTTCGATTGGCAGCTCTAAGCCTCTGGTTGAAGCAAAAAGAGTTGAAATAAACTCCTTCGAAATTTTCGAATCTCTCCTTAAAATTTTTGTGGTTGTAGCACACTCGTTCACCTTTTACTCTTGTTAGTACAAAACGTGAACAAAGGATTACAACCATGAAAATTATCGCATTCGGCGCTTCTACTAGCTCTACTTCTATCAATAAAACCCTTGCGACTTACGCTGCTAACCTTGTCGAAGGTGCAGACGTGCGGGTGTTAGACCTCAATAGTTACGATGTTCCTTTGTTCAGTGAAGACAAAGAGAAGGAAATTGGTCAGGCGGAAGGCGCAAAAGTGTTTCTTGCAGATATCGCAACGGCGGACGCTTTGGTGATTTCTTTTGCTGAACACAACGGCTCTTACCCAGCAGCGTATAAGAATCTATTCGATTGGGCGACACGTATCGATCGCAACGTATTCCAAAATAAACCGGCGGTGTACTTAGCGACTTCACCTGGCCCTGGTGGTGCACAAACGGTACTCGCAGCGGCGACAGGCTCTGCGCCTTACTTTGGTGCTGAAGTGAAAGCATCGCAATCTATTCCAAGCTTCTACGATAACTTTGATTTGGAAACGGGAGAATTCCGTAATGCTGAAATTGCAGATCAGGTGAAAGCGGCCGTGGCGGCATTGAATTAAAAAACTTGTAACCCCCTCTAACTCCCCCTTAGAAAGGGGGAGGACGAATGCAGAGTTCGCAGCTTGTTCCTCCCCTTTTTAAGGGGAGGCTAGGAGGGGTTCTTTACGCATTCGAAACGCGTTATAACTCAGTAATCGCCTTACCTTTACGTAGCTTTCTTACCCACATACGGCTTGGGTGCAGTTCAGTCAGCACATCAACAGGCAGTGGTAACGGGTCGCCACAAATTTGTGATGCCAACACTTCGGCCATTAGAGGCGCAGAGCTCAAACCACGAGAGCCTAAACCAAGGAAACAGAATAGGTTAGGGAACTGGTGAATCGCTTCAACGTCTTGTTCTTGTTGATTTTGCAGATCCGCATATTGCGTTTTGATGGTTTCAAAGTCACCTACGTTACCTACAAACGGCAGGTGGTCACGGCTAACACAGCGAATGCCTTGGCGTGATAAATTACCAGAGGTATCCACTTCTTTCGTCCAAGCTTGGTTTGGCAAACACTTCACCAATTTCTCTGCATTGTCTTTTTGTGCTTCCTCGTCAAACTCGTAATCGAGGTGGCTGCGGTCGTAGCTTGCACCGATGCATAAGTGCTGATTATTCGGGTTAACAGGCGTCATGTAACCGTCATAACACAGTACCGTTTTCAGCTTAGACAAGGTTTCTGTCGCTGGTGCGTGGCTAACTTGACCTTTTACCTGACCCATCGGTAGATCCGCGGTTTGGCTTAGTGTTTGGAATTCACTGCCGTTAGCAACCACTACAGTGGAGTGTTCAAAGCTTTGACCGTTTGCTTTCAATGTCCATAGTTGGCGCGCTTCATCCCAAGTTAGTGACTCGACTTGATGCTCGAACTTAACTTCAAAAAGTTCTGTTTTCTCCAGTTGAGCAATCAAACCACGGGTCAGTTCTGCAGGGCATAACCAACCGCCAAGAGGGTAATGAACCGATGCCATATCGATCGGCAAGCCAATCTTCTCTGCGGTCTCTTCAGCAGATAGTTTATGAATTAACTCTGGCGTGAAATTACCAGCAAGCATTTTTTCCAACTTGTCTGCAGATTTGTCATCCCACATTAACTGAGTGATGCCGCACCAATCGTGATCGAATTGGATATTTTGCGCAGCCTGGTCAACAAACTGACGGGCAAACAAAAAGCCCGGAGCGAACACACGAGAAACGCCTTTGTGGGGACCATTTAATAATGGGTACACTGCGCCTTGGCGGTTGCCTGATGCGCCTTCTGCGGGTTGAGCGTCTTTGCAGTAGAGTGTGACATTTTGACCGCGGCGAATCAGCGTTTTAGCCAAAGCCGCGCTTGCGATGCCGCCACCAATAATCGCGATGGAATCATGATTGGCCGACGCAGTGCGGTTAAACCAAGGTTGGTGGTTTGAATGCGCTTCACGCCGCTCCATCGAACCCGCGATCATTTCGCGTTTGGTACCGAAGCCTTTGACTTTCTTCATTGAAAAGCCTGCTTCGTTTAAGCCGCGACGCACAAAGCCTGCTGCCGTAAAGGTTGCGACCGTACAGCCTTGTTTTGCCAATTTTGCCATGCCGTTGAATAGGTTTTGGTTCCACATTTCTGGGTTTTTGCTTGGTGCAAAACCGTCTAAGAACCAAGCATCAATCAAGCCTTGCTCCCCATAAGGAACAAGCGGCATGCAGTCTTTTATATCGCCAAACCAAAGGTCGAGTGTGATGGCGCCGTCTTCTAAAACAATGCGATGACATTCAGGCACTGCGGCTGGGTAGTGCTGTTGCAGCTTTTCGGCAAATTCTGCCAACTCTGGCCAAGATTGATGTGCTTTTTCTAGATCAGCTTTGCTGAGTGGGTACTTCTCAAAACTAACGAAATGCAATTCTTTTAACGCTGCCTCTGGATATTCGCGACGAAATTCGGTAAACCATTGCCACACGGCTAAGAAGTTCAACCCCGTGCCAAATCCGGTTTCGCCAATAACAAAGCGTCTTTGGTCAAATTCCTGCCATCTTTCTGGTAGATGATTTTGTTTGAGGAACACGTAACGCGTCTCTTCGAGACCGTTTACGTTGGAGAAATAAACATCATCAAATTGGTCAGAAACCGGTGTACCAGCTTCGTTCCAACCAAGTTCTGCGTTTTTAATCGAAGTCATAATGGTGCAAATATGTGATTTGGCGCGGTTAGAATTCGGCAATTGTACGAATTTCTGGGAAAGCTGACCACTTTTGTTGACTATCTTAGTTATTATCTAGCGGATTTTTGAATTATAGGAATGTCATAATGAAACGAGTCGTAATCACCGGTATGGGTATTGTTTCAAGTATCGGTAACAACGTCGAAGAAGTTCTAGCGTCTCTTAAAGCGGGCAAATCTGGCATCACTGCGTCTGAGCAGTTTAAAGAAAACGGTCTGCGTTCGCAGGTATGGGGTGATCTGAAAATCAACCCAGCAGAATTTATTGACCGTAAGCAGATGCGCTTTATGGGTGATGCGGCTGCTTATGCATACCTATCAATGCAGCAGGCGATTGAAGACGCTGGTCTATCTGAAGAACAAGTTTCAAACGATCGTACAGGTATCGTTGCTGGTTCTGGTGGTGCTTCTGCATTAAACCAAACAGTGGCAACTGATACGATGCGTGCAAAAGGCGTAAAACGCGTAGGTCCATACATGGTGCCGCGTACTATGTCTTCAACAGTATCAGCGTGTCTTGCAACACCATTTAAGATTCGTGGTGTGAACTACTCAATGAGCTCAGCTTGTGCAACATCTGCACACTGTATCGGTCATGCGATGGAGCTTATTCAACTTGGCAAACAAGACATCGTATTTGCAGGTGGTGGTGAAGAGCTAGATTGGTCTCAAACGATGATGTTTGATGCAATGGGCGCACTATCTACCAAGTACAACGAAACACCAGAAAAAGCATCTCGTACTTACGATTCTGATCGTGATGGTTTCGTTATTTCTGGTGGCGGCGGCATGCTAGTTATCGAAGAACTAGAGCACGCACTAGCTCGTGGCGCGAAAATCTACGGTGAGATCGTAGGTTACGGTGCGACTTCTGATGGCTACGACATGGTAGCACCATCAGGTGAAGGCGCAATCCGTTGTATGAAGATGGCAATGCAAGACGTTGATAACATCGATTACATCAACACGCACGGTACTTCTACTCCTGTAGGTGACGTGAAAGAGCTAGGCGCTATCCAAGAGCTATTCGGCAACAACAGCCCAGCAATCTCTGCGACAAAAGCGATGACTGGCCACGCACTAGGTGCAGCTGGTGTTCACGAAGCAATTTACTCAACGCTAATGCTAGATAATGGCTTCATTGCTCCAAGTGTGAATATCTCTAACTTGGATGAAGCAGCACAAGGTCTAGACATCGTAATGGAAGCTCGTGACGCTGAACTGACGACAGTTATGTCAAACAGCTTTGGTTTTGGTGGTACAAACGCGACATTGGTAATCAAAAAGTACCAAGCATAAGCGACCCAAAGCTAACTGAATTTGTTGGGCTGTGATTCTCTTCGTGGAGTGAACCGACCAACAAACCAGTTTCCAGAGCTTGATCAGGTTAACTGATCGAACAGACGCAGACTTTATCCCAAGGAGAGCGGGATAGGATCCTTTTGTTCTGGAACTTTGCCCGGCTAATTTAGCCGGGCTTTTTCTTTTCTGAAACCTGCTTTTGAAAGTCACTTAGGTATAGTTGTTGAGATTTTTCAAGAAAAGGGCACAATCGCTTTAGCTTCGCATCTTGCGAATAAACGAACTCATACAAATGGATGTTAAACGCTGGCGCTATGAAAATTATTGTTGATGAAAATATGCCGTACGCTGAAGAGCTATTCAGCCAACTCGGTGAAGTGATTCTAAAACCCGGTCGTACACTGACAGCCGATGATTTAGTGGATGTAGATGCGCTAATGATTCGCTCAGTCACCAGAGTAAACGCAGAACTGATCAGCAAAGCAAATAAGCTTAAGTTCGTTGGCACGGCGACGGCGGGCATGGATCATGTTGACCAAGCGCTTCTAAAAGAGAAAGGTATTTTCTTCACCGCAGCACCAGGCTGTAACAAAGTCGGCGTTGCTGAGTATGCGTTCAGCGTCATGATGGTACTTTCCCAACAGCAAGGCTTCTCTGTTTTCGATAAAACTGTTGGCATCATCGGTGCGGGTCAAGTGGGTAGCTACCTTGAGAAATGTTTGAAAGGCATGGGCATTAACGTGCTCATCAACGACCCATTCAAGCAAGAAGAGGGAGATTCTCGCAGTTTTACTCCGCTAGCAGAGTTGATCGAACGTTCTGACGTCATCACGCTGCACACACCTATTACCAAAGATGGCCTACACCCAACGCATCATTTGATTGATGATAAGGTGTTAAATGGTCTTCGTTGCGATCAAATTCTTATCAATGCGGCACGCGGTCCTGTTGTGGACAACCAAGCATTGAAGCAACGTTTAATGAAAAACGATGGCTTTACGGCGGCATTAGATGTATTTGAATTTGAACCAGAGGTTGATATGGAGCTTCTGCCTCTGCTAGCATTCGCAACCCCTCACGTTGCAGGCTATGGTCTGGAGGGGAAAGCTCGCGGTACGACGATGATTTTCAACAGCTACTGTGAGTTCTTAAATAACGAATTACGTGCGCATGCCAGCGATTTACTGCCGACCGCGCCTGTTCCTACAATGGTATTGGACAGAGCATGGGATGAAGCAACGCTGCACAACATCACGCAGTTAATCTATGATGTGCGTAAAGATGACGCTCTTTTCCGCCGCGAAATCAGTAAGCCAGGCTCTTTTGACCTGATGCGTAAAAACTACTGGGATCGCCGCGAATACAGCGCTGTCACGCTAGTGGGTAACGAAACATGCAATCTTGCACCATTAGCAGAACTAGGTTTTCAGGTTGAGGTAAGTCAATGAGCCAGCAATACAATGTTGCCGTATTAGGTGCGACCGGCGCGGTCGGTGAAACAATTTTGGAAGTGCTTCAAGAGCGCAAATTCCCAGTAGGCGAAATCTTCCTGTTGGCAAGTGAACGCAGTGAAGGTAAGACTTACCGCTTCAACGGTAAAACAATTCGCGTTCAAAACGTAGAAGAGTTTGATTGGTCTCAAGCGCATATTGCGTTGTTTTCAGCTGGTGGCGAGTTGTCTGCTAAATGGGCGCCAGTTGCCGCAGACGAAGGCGTTATCGTGATCGACAACACGTCTCATTTCCGCTACGAATACGACATTCCTTTGGTGGTGCCAGAAGTTAACCCAGAAGCAATTGCTGAGTTCCGTAACCGTAACATCATTGCGAACCCGAACTGTTCAACCATCCAGATGCTAGTGGCACTAAAGCCTATTCACGATGCTGTTGGTATTGAGCGTATCAACGTTTCAACTTACCAATCAGTGTCTGGTGCGGGTAAAGCTGGTATTGATGAGCTTGCAGGTCAGACTGCGAAACTACTGAATGGTCTTCCTGCGGACAAGAAAGAATTTTCTCAACAGATCGCGTTTAACTGTATTCCACAAATCGACCAGATGATGGAAAACGGCTACACCAAAGAAGAAATGAAAATGGTGTGGGAGACGCAAAAGATCTTTAACGACCCATCAATCACTGTAAACCCAACGTGTGTACGCGTTCCGGTATTTTACGGTCATGCAGAAGCATTACATGTTGAAACTCGTTCACCAATCGATGCACAAGAAGTGGTTAACCTGCTTGAGCAAACGGATGGCATCGAAGTGTTCCACGGTGAAGATTTCCCAACACAAGTGCGTGATGCAGGCGGCAAAGACCACGTAATGGTTGGTCGTATTCGCAATGATATTAGTCATCACAGTGGTGTAAACCTATGGGTAGTTGCTGATAACGTACGCAAAGGTGCAGCGACAAACGCCGTACAAATTGCTGAAGTTTTGATTCGCGATTACTACTAAGCCACGCTGACGAATGAATCCAAAGCCTCGCACACTGCGAGGCTTTTTTGTTCGAACGGCGTAAATTTGTGTGAGATTAGTACGAATATGGTGAGAGCCACACATTTTTTACCCTCAAAGCTATAGTTTTGCGTGTGTTATCCGATATATTTAACCGATCACCATTTCAAATTGTTTCTAGCACCAAACTGAGCCTTCTATGCGTCAAAATTATAAGCGTTTGTTAGCAGCCCTTGTGTTGATGAGCGCGACTCAGACATCGTCAGTGGTTCAAGCCGAAGGAATTCGACTTGTAGGACCCTCTGGTGAAGTGCAAACGTCTCCTAGCTACGCTGAGGAGATTGAGCGAGCGTTACCTGCTCCGCCTGAAAATAACCAACCGTCGCGCTTTTATGGTCCGACGAATAAAAACGAGACTTTGTGGTCGATTGCTTCTCAATTGCGACCTTCTCGTAATGTTTCTGTTCAACAGACGCTTCTCGCCATTTACCGAATCAACCCTCAAGCGTTTGATAACCAGAATATTCATGAATTGATCCCGGGCAGCCGACTTCGCGTGCCTTCATTAGAGCAAGTTCAGAGTGCTACCACGCCTCAGGCAATTGCCGTGATGAATGCTCATGAAATTCGATTAGCTCAACAAAAACCAGCAAAAACATCGCCTGTTAAGCCAAAGCCGGAAACACCAAAGCCTACGGCTGAAGTTACGAAACCTCAACCTAAGCCAGAAGTTGCTCAAATTGAGCCGTCTAAACCGGAATTGGCAAAGCCAGAACCAATCAAGCCGGTTGAGTCTACGACCCCCGTACCTGAAGTCGTGACTTCACCGGAAGGTGAGAAACAAGTAACAGCACTTAAAGATAAACTGCAAGGCTCACAAAGTGAGTTGGACTCTCTCGAAGAGAAGAACCATCGTTTACGTTTGATGCTGTCTGAAGTGCAGAGCGAGGTCGCAACGCTTAAAACTTCGCTCAACGATGAAGAACGAATTCGCTCTGAAGTTGAAAAACTACTAGCGGAAGAACGTCAGCGTCTTGCAGAGCAGCAACGAATGCAGCCAAGTACGATGGACAAGGTTCTGTCTAACGGTTGGCTAGTAGGCCTTGCAGCACTTATTCCAGGTGCATTGATTGCCATGTTAATCGTCATGTTGCTTGGTCGTCGCTCTAAAGAGAAAGAGGAAGAAGCTGCTGCACAAGAACAGCAAAGTGTTGATCCACTTGCTGCGCCAATCGGATTGGCAGCGGCAGATGAGTTGGATGAAGAATTAAGTCTAGACGACGATTTGTTTGGTGACGATGACGACACGGAACAACTATTCGGCCAAGAAGAAGCGCAGCCAGAAGAAGAGGATGTCTTTGCTAATCTGGATGACGACGATCTCGATTTCAACCTCGAAGGGGATGATGGCGAAGACCCATTCGCGGGGATTGGGGATGATGGCGATCTCGACGTTGGCTTCGATGAATTTGACTCTTCAAGCAATGGCATAAAAGTAAACGGCGAAGAAAAAGCGCTCGGTCTTGAAGAGATGGAGCGTGCACTTGATGAAGTCTCTCCAGAGCTTGAAGTTTTGGATGATGACGATGAAGTCGGTTTCGATCTTTCAGATGAAGATAACGCTGATGTGATGTCGGATGATGCATTTGCCGAGTTACTCTCTGCTGACGACCCATCTGAAGAGTTACAAAGTGACGCGGTTGATCAAGCCATGCTTGATGACTTATTTGCTGACCTTGATGGTGACGACCTCAATCTTGATGTTGAGGACGAGAAGCCATCTCAAGTGTCAGAGAGTGCTTTCTCCGCTGGTGAAGCAACCGACGATGACATCGATAAACTGCTTGCTCAGTATGAACAGCCAGTAAGTGCGGATGCCGATGACCCACTACTTGATGAACTAGAATCATTGTCTGGTCTGTCTGATTCAGACTTAGAGCAGGATGATGCATCAGCACTCCTCGATGAGTTGATGGGTGACGACGAAGGTGAATCAATCAATGAGCGAGATCCTCTTGACGATCTAGAAGACATTGCAGGCTTGAGTGAAGAACCTTCCATTGATGAAGACAGCACAGATTTGCTTGACGAGTTGATTGGTTTTGATGATGAGGATGCATCTGACGATGATTTTGATCCACTTGATGAACTAGAGAAACTGTCTGGTTTTGAGGGCGATGACGCATTAGAAGATCTTGATGAAAACAGCGTCGATTTGTTGGATGAGCTACTTGATGACAGCGGCGATGAAACAATAGACGAACAAGAGCCTACGGACGTTGACCCATTCGATGATTTGATTCGTGAAGATGATGAGCCAGAAATCGCGAGTGCGCAGCAGAGTGACGATGACTTATTGGCCTCGTTAGGTTTTGATGATCTTGAGCCAGAAGCGACTCAACCTGCTGAAACTCAACAACAGGTTAAATCTGCTTCTGAATTGGAAGACGAAAAGGCGCTTGGTCTGGATTCAGGCTTAGATATCGATGCATTATTGAACGAGAACCAACCAGAGGTTGAGCCGAAAGTAGATGCGTTGAGCCGCGAATCAGAGGCTGGATCAGCACTAGAACAAACCGTTGAAGATTTTGACAAAGAGGATTTCTTTGGTGATTTAGAAGATTCAATCCCAGAGCACGATCCTTTGATGTCGGAATTGGATGAGTTGTTTGAATCTAATGAAGACGATCTAAAACAAGCAGAGCAAGAGCGCGCCGATTTCGCTGCGGAACTGGATGCGCTTATTAGTGAGCAAGCGACAGAAGAAGATGAGTTAGATTTTGAACCTGAGTTGATTCAAGAACCTTCTATCGAATCAGAACCGCAAGATGCGATCTTAGAAAAAGCGGACTCAGACGTTGAAACATCACTCAGCAAAACAGAAGAAGAGCCCGCGTTCACTCCGACGCCAAACACCGTCGAAAATGAATTTGGTATTCCGCAAGAAGAAGACTGGCTTGTTGATGACATAGAGCCCGAGACGAAGACGGAACAAGAACCCGTAGCGGCAAGTTCAACTGAGACAGCTACCGAAGACGAAGAGTTCAACTTCGATGAACTGGATCTTCCGGAGTTCAACGAAGAAGATGCACTAACATCAATGGTGCAAGAGCCAGAGTTAGCTGAATCTGAAACCGCTGAACCAGAAACTGCGGCGAATGAGCCGACGGCCGAAGACGAAGAATTCAACTTCGATGAGCTAGACCTTCCAGAGTTCAACGAAGAAGATGCACTAACGTCAATGGTGCAAGAGCCAGAGTTAGCTGAATCTGAAACCGCTGAACCAGAAACTGCGGCGATTGAGCCAACGGCTAAAGAGGAAGAGTTCAATTTTGATGATCTAGAGCTTCCTGAGTTCAGCGAAGAAGATGCACTAACGTCAATGGCGCAAGAGCCAGAGTTAGCTGAGTCTGAAATTGCTGAACCAGAAACTGCGGCGATTGAGCCGACGGCCGAAGACGAAGAATTCAACTTCGATGAGCTAGACCTTCCGGAGTTCAACGAAGAAGATGCACTAACGTCAATGGTGCAAGAACCAGAGTTAGCTGAATCTGAAACCGCTGAACCAGAAACTGCGGCGAATGAGCCAGTGGCTGAAGATGAAGAGTTCGACTTCGATGATCTGGATCTTCCGGAGTTCAGCGAAGAAGATGCTCTTGCATCAATGGCTGACGAGCCAAGATTGTCAGAAGCAGAAACTTCACAGCCAGCCGCCGGCATGGCGAGCGATGAGGAGTTCAACTTTGATGATCTGGACTTGCCAGAGTTCAATGAAGAAGATGCATTGGCTTCAATGGGCGATGCAGAACTAGAAACGCCGGTAAAGCACCCTGAAGCGTCTCAAACTGTTATTCAATCAGACAATGACCATGATGCTTTGTTTGATGTATTCGCGCAGCCAGAGGCTTTCAGTGTCGAGCCTGATCCCGTTCCCGAAGCACAAGCAGACTTAGAGTCTGAACTCAATGATTTTGAAGAATCTGCAATGGCGAACCTGTTGTCAGAAAACGCAGACTCAGAAGTGTTTGATGGAAAATTGGACAATGACACCATCGCAAGTGCGGGAATGGATTTCGAAACCATGCTGGATGTGGGTGATGACTGGGATGGTTTTAAACTGTCATCAGACAGCGCGGCGTCAACAACGGAAGTCCCAGAAGATCAAAGAGACGTTTGGAGCTCGACAGAAGCACTTGCGCAACCAGAAATCGCTCAGGAAAACTGGGGTGAGCAGGATGATCTGACCGACTTCGACCCGAAGAAAAATCAATTCATGACGATTGATGAGTTGATGGCTCAAGTGGATAAAAATGGCGGTGACTTCGAAGAGCAAGAATTAAAGCTCGATGTTGGTTTGAATGAGTTCCCTGATGTGATTGGTGACATCGGTGATGTGGATGTAGACACCAACGCAGAAGCCGCAGGTAAGCTTGATTTAGCAAAAATCTATCTAGAAATGAACGATCCGCAAGGGGCGATCAAATTGCTAGAAGAGGCCATCGTCTACGGTGAAGATGATATTCGCCGTGAAGCGAAAGGGCTTATCGACGCCATTAACGGTCGATAAAGAAAAATGGGTAGCAAATGCTGCCCATTTTTGTATCTGGAAGGACTTACGTATATACTTCCCGCCCCATTTTAGAGTTCGAAGGTTAAAATGAGAATCGCATTAGGTATCGAGTATAACGGTACAAATTACTTTGGTTGGCAACGCCAAAGAGAAGTGAAAAGTGTCCAAGAAGCGCTGGAAAAAGCACTTTCTGTAGTAGCAAATCACCCTGTAGAAGTTCAGTGCGCTGGTCGTACCGATGCAGGTGTACACGGCACAGGACAAGTTGTTCACTTCGACACCAATGTAAATCGAAAAATGGTTGCTTGGACAATGGGCGCAAATGCGAACATGCCAAGTGATATCGCTGTCCGCTGGGCGGTAGAAGTACCTGATGACTTCCATGCACGATTCTCAGCGACGGCGCGTCGTTACCGCTACATCATCTTTAATCACGCATTGCGTCCTGGCATCTTAAATTCTGGAGTGAGCCATTATCACGGTGACTTGGATGAAAAGAAAATGCACGAAGCAGGACAATACTTGCTTGGTGAGAATGACTTCAGTTCATTTCGTGCAGCACACTGCCAATCGTTGAGCCCTTGTCGAAATATGATGCACTTGAACGTGACTCGACATGGTGACTACGTCATTATCGATATTAAAGCGAATGCTTTTGTTCACCACATGGTGCGTAACATTACAGGCAGTTTGATTAAAGTGGGTCGTGGTGAAGAAAAGCCTGAATGGATCAAGTCACTTTTAGAAGCAAAAGACCGCAAATTAGCGGGTGCAACGGCCAAGGCTGAAGGTTTGTATTTGGTTGATGTGGACTACCCAGAAGCGTTTGGATTACCACAAGTGCCGATCGGTCCGCTATTTTTACCGGATAATTTGAACTAAATTTGCGAATTTGTTTCAAATTATCGGTAGTTTAGACTGGAAATGCGCAGAAACTATGCGTTATTAATGATATCAAAAATAGGTACAACCAGTTTTTTATCTACAGTCGCGGCAAGATATGTTTTAATCCATCCGCAATATTCCGAATTTATATCTTTCGCAATGAAGCGGAAGAATTGAGAGAAAAGGTCTTCCATGAGTTGGCTTGAAAAGATTTTAGAAAAAAGCAACCTAGTAAGTTCACGCAAAGCTTCTATCCCTGAAGGCGTGTGGACGAAATGTACCTCTTGTGAGCAGGTTCTTTACCATGCTGAACTTGAGCGTAACCTAGAAGTTTGCCCTAAGTGTAATCACCACATGCGCATGAAAGCGCGTCGTCGTCTAGAAACATTCTTAGATGAAGGTGAGCGTGTAGAGCTAGGCACAGAGCTTGAGCCACAGGACAAACTGAAATTTAAAGATTCTAAGCGCTACAAAGAGCGTATCTCTGCTGCTCAAAAGAACAGTGGCGAGAAAGACGCATTGGTGGTTATGCAGGGTGAACTGCTTGGTATGCCATTGGTAGCATGTGCGTTTGAATTCTCTTTCATGGGTGGTTCAATGGGTTCCGTTGTTGGTGCTCGTTTCGTGAAAGCAGTTGACGCCGCAATTGAAAACAATTGTGCACTGGTGTGTTTCTCTGCAAGTGGTGGTGCGCGTATGCAAGAGGCGTTAATGTCTCTAATGCAAATGGCGAAAACCAGTGCGGCGCTTGAGCGTTTGTCAGAAAAAGGCCTACCATTCATTTCGGTACTGACTGACCCAACAATGGGTGGTGTATCGGCAAGTTTGGCGATGCTAGGTGACATCAACATTGGTGAACCTAAAGCATTGATCGGTTTCGCTGGCCGTCGTGTAATCGAGCAAACAGTACGCGAAGATCTTCCTGAAGGCTTCCAGCGTAGTGAGTTCCTGCTAGAGCACGGTGCGATTGACATGATCGTTGACCGTCGTGAAATGCGTCAACGTGTGGGTGGTCTGATCGCTAAGATGACTAACCACAAATCTCCGATGGTGGTTTCCGTTAACGAATCTCCAAATGAAGAGCCATATTCTGTACCAGAAGCGGACGAAAAAGGGTAAAGTATCAACTAACATAAAAACCAAAGAAATTAATGGTTAAAGTTAGATGACACAAAACGCAATTCCTCAAGCCACATCCACTCTAACGATGTGGCTTGATTATTTAACAAATCTCCACACATCAGCTATCGACCTCGGCTTAGACCGCGTTCAAGCGGTAGCGAAAAAAGCCAACCTCACCAAACCAGCCCCTACTGTGATTACTGTTGCCGGCACCAATGGCAAGGGGTCGACGTGCGCGTTGATGGAAGCGATTCTATTAGATGCCGGCTACTCAGTCGGAGTTTACAGTTCACCTCACCTTATTCGCTACAACGAGCGTGTTCGTATTAACGGCGTAGATGCAGAAGATCGTACACACTGCGAAGCATTCGATTATATCGAGCAACAACGTGGTGATATTAGCCTAAGCTTGTTTGAATTCGGTACGTTGGCTGCACTTCGTATTTTCCAAGTTGAAAAAGTGGATGTGGTGTTGTTAGAAGTTGGCCTTGGTGGTCGATTAGATGCAACAAATGTCGTAGATCATGATGTCTCTGTTATTACCAGCTTGGCTATCGACCATGTGGATTGGCTAGGTGATGACATCAATGTAATTGGCTTTGAGAAAGCGGGTATCTACCGTACTGGTAAACCTGCGATTTGTGGCCAACCGACGCCGCCAGCAACCGTTGCTGCGCACGCTGATGACATTCAAGCTGAGTTCTTCCAAGTTGGCATCCAGTTCGATTACCAATTGACTGAGAAAGGTTGGAAGTGGACCAGTGGAGCGTTTGGCCTAGATGACCTTCCATTGCCTTCTCTGCCCTTACCGAATGCAGCAACTGCTCTGATGGCACTTGGCGCTTCAGAATTGCAAATCACTGACATTAATATCGTTAATGGCTTGAATAATGCTCGCCTAGCTGGCCGAATGCAGGTTTTGCAAACGGAACCAGACATTGTGCTTGATGTGGCGCACAATCCTCACTCTGCAGAATACTTGGTAGAGAAGGTGAAGCACCAATACGTGAATAAAAACATCCATGTCGTGGTGGCAATGCTGCACGATAAAGACATCAAGGCAACAATTGAAGTATTAGCGCCAATTGCAACCCAATGGTACCCAGCATCACTGACTGGCCCTCGCGCGGCAACTGCCGACGAGTTATGTCAATATTTACCCGAAGGCCAGATTCAGTTCCAAACTCCAGTAGAGGCATTTGAGAGCGCGAAAACTCATGCGGCTCATGATGATGTCATTTTGGTGGTGGGTTCATTCCACACAGTGGGTGAAGTGTTGGAGTATTGGCAATCAAATAATGAGTAATCAAAGGTAATTTGATGGCAAGTAAATTTCAAAGTCGTTTAGTCGGCACCATCATTCTAGTGGCGGTGGGGGTCATCGTACTTCCAGACGTACTGGATGGTAAGAAACTGCACTATAAAGAAGAGTTTGCCAGTATTCCTATCAAACCTGAACTTGATAGCGATGTGGAGAACTTCGAAATACTAGAGCCTGTTGAAGACGACGTTTCATTACCGGAATCTCCAGTAACTGCAACAGTGAATGAATCTCAAGAGCCTCAAGTCGCGGTTTCTCAGCCAGAAG
This sequence comes from Vibrio sp. Sgm 5, assembly GCF_026241575.1. NCBI lineage: Bacteria > Pseudomonadati > Pseudomonadota > Gammaproteobacteria > Vibrionales > Vibrionaceae > Vibrio > Vibrio sp. Sgm 5. The sequence goes on along the minus strand of NZ_JAPHPY010000012.1, from coordinate 31,107 downwards.
AAGTCAAACAACCTGAACAGGTTGAAGTTGCCGTTCGTCCGGTTGAAGAAAAAAATCAATATGAAGATTCAGCCTGGATCATTCAGTTGATGGCACTAAAAAATCATGAAAATGCGGTTGCACTTGTAGAGGATCTTCAGAAGCGTGGCTACCAAGCTCATGTAAAAAAAGAGACAGCCTTTACTCGAGTGATTGTTGGTCCTGATGTGTCAAAAAGTAAACTTGAACGACAGGTCAAGGAATTACAAAAAATTACAGGCTCAAAAGGTCAATTGCTTAAATTTAAGCCATTAAATCCATAAGAAAACGTTTGCGTCAGCGTTTTTTCTGTTAAAATGCGCGCCAACTTAAGATGAAGAAAACATGAATTGGTTAGATTTTGTCATTTTAGGTGTGATCGGATTTTCAGCTCTGATCAGTTTAGTTCGCGGTTTTGCTAAAGAAGCTTTGTCTTTGGTGATTTGGTTTGGAGCATTTTTTATCTCCAGTAATTACTACGCCAAATTGGCGGTGTATTTCACCAACATCGAAGATGAAATGTTTCGTAACGGAGCCGCAATAGCGGCGTTATTCGTCGCTACCTTAGTGGTTGGTGCAGTGGTGAATTACGTCATTGGTCAACTGGTACAAAAAACAGGGCTATCAGGAACCGACCGAATTCTCGGTGTGGTGTTTGGTGGTTTACGCGGAGTACTGATTGTTTCTGCGGTGCTGTTTTTTATGGATGCGTTTACTGCATTCCCAAGCTCGGATTGGTGGAAAGAGTCACAGTTGGTCCCAGAGTTCAGCCGTATCATCGCCCCATTCTTCGAGCACTTAAAAGCAACATCAAGTTTTCTGTCTGGCACTATCTAGTAGTGCCAGCTACTGTCGCAAATCGAGGATTAGGACATGTGTGGTATTGTTGGAATCGTGGGCACAACGCCTGTAAACCAGTCTATTTATGACGCGTTAACGGTGTTACAGCATCGTGGCCAAGATGCCGCTGGTATTTGTACCATAGAAAGCAATCGTTTTCGTCTGCGTAAGGCGAACGGTTTAGTGAAGGATGTGTTCGAAGCAAGACACATGCAACGCTTACAAGGTGAGGTTGGTATCGGTCATGTTCGTTACCCAACCGCAGGCAGTTCAAGTGCCTCTGAAGCTCAACCTTTCTACGTAAACTCTCCTTTCGGTATTACACTTGCCCACAATGGTAATTTGACTAACGCTCATGAAGTTCGTCAAAAACTGTTTGAAAAAGACCGCCGTCATATCAATACGACTTCAGATTCTGAAGTGCTTCTGAATGTACTCGCTCACGAAATCGATACAGTAAAAGGCAATGTGACAGCTGACGATGTCTTCCGTGCGGTTACGAATGTTCACCGTACAATCCGTGGTGCTTATGCTGTTGCTGCGATGATTATTGGCCACGGTATGATTGCGTTTCGCGACCCACATGGTATCCGCCCTTTATGCTTAGGTAAGCGTGAAGTGAACGGAAGAACAGAATACATGGTGGCGTCAGAGTCAGTGGCGTTAGATGCTGTTGGTTTTGATTTTGTTCGCGATGTCGCTCCTGGTGAAGCGATTTACGCAACGTTTGATGGTGAACTATTTACGAAACAATGTGGCGACAATCCAAAACTGAATCCGTGTATCTTTGAATTCGTTTACTTTGCACGTCCGGACTCTTTCATCGACAAGATTTCTGTTTACAGTGCTCGTGTTGAGATGGGTAAAAAGCTTGGTGAGCGTATTCGTGAAGATTACGCAGAATTGGATATCGACGTGGTTATTCCTATTCCTGAAACGTCTTGCGATATTGCTCTACAAATTGCCCAAGCTATTGATAAACCTTACCGTCAAGGCTTTGTGAAAAACCGTTACGTAGGTCGTACTTTCATTATGCCGGGTCAACAACAGCGTAAGAAATCGGTGCGCCGCAAACTAAACGCGATTCGTTCTGAATTTAAAGGTAAGAATGTCCTGCTTGTGGATGACTCTATTGTTCGCGGTACAACATCAGAGCAGATCATTGAGATGGCTCGTGACTCTGGCGCAAACAAGGTGTTTATGGTCTCGGCGGCACCAGAAGTACGTTTCCCGAATGTCTACGGTATCGATATGCCAAGTGCAACAGAGTTGATTGCTCATGGCCGCGATAACGAAACCATCTGTAAGCAAATTGGTGCTGACGCGCTTATTTACCAACGCTTGGATGATTTGGTTGAAGCAGTTGGTTTAGGCAATCAAGACATCACTCAGTTCGATACATCAGTATTTAACGGTGAATATGTGACGGGTGACATCGACCAACAATACCTCGACTTCCTTGATGGTTTACGTAACGATGATGCAAAGACACAAGCAGAAATTCAGCAAGATCTTGCTAATCTAGAACTGCATAACGAAGGCGCTTAATCTGCCCGAAAATCCAAGACATAAAAAAACCAGAGCTCGCGCTCTGGTTTTTTGTATCTGCTATCGAGTTTAGTGAATGTTGTAAGCGATCACGAAGTCGATAAAAAGACGCACTTTCTCAGGAAGGTGGTCTTTGTGATTGTACAGCATGTAGATGTCGCGCGGGTTAGCGCTCCAATCTGGTAATACACGCAGTAGATCGCCACTTTCAATATACTCTTTGATCATCACGTCAGGCATTAATGTAATCCCCAACCCTTCAGAGCAAGAGCTACGCACGACATTCAGTGCATTGGCTTGAAAACGACCACGTTCTGCATTCACCACAGACTCTCCCTTGCTGTTGATTAGTGTCCACTTGATCAGTGGGTAGCCTTTCAGCAAAGAATGGTTAGAGAGCTCTTCAGCGTGGTTTGGTGCCGGATTTGCGGCGAGATAGTCAGGACTTGCGACGAGAATATCCTTCACTTCACCAATTTTACGAGCGATCAAGCTTGAGTCACGCTGTGGTCCAACGCGGAAAATCACGTCCCACTCAGTAGGATCAAGTTGATCGGCGTTGTTTTCTGTCGTCAGCTCGATGTTGATGTCAGGATACTGCTTCATGAACCCATTAAACATAGGCATCATCATGCGCTTAGTCAGGTTGTACGGTGCAGAAATCTTAATCTTGCCCGATGCGCCACGACAGTCATCCGTAATCTCCTCAGCTGTCGATGTTAGGCGTTGTAGCAGAGGTGAGCATTCATGGTAAAAGCGTTCTCCGGCCTCGGTCAGAGAAAGCTTACGCGCATGACGGTTCAGCAATCGAAGATTGACAGAGTCTTCTAGCGCTTGAATGCGTCGGGTGATGGTTGCCACCGGAATCATGGTTTTTCGCGAAGTTGCGGTATAGCTCCCATTTTCGACAACCAATCGAAACAGGTTTAGATCATCTAATTTCATATTTCCAGACACATTAAACTACCGTTTATGGCTAATTTATAATTAACTTTGTGATCAAAGTTTGCTTTAAGTCAACATGTTGCGTCATTTGAACACAGCAAGGCTCCCTGAGTAAATACTGATAGACCATGGAATATTTGTATAAACGTCAATTTCAGGCTACGGTTTATAACAAGGTGAAAGGGCCTGATGTCTTGCTGCATAACGTTTTGTAAGATGTGAATACAACAAAAATAACGACATATAAATTTGTTTTTTTGACTGAGCTTTGTGAGGTGCAAAGGTATGTTTAAGACTCACAGTCAAACGGCAATGGTCTCGGCGCAGGAAGTGGTCAATCATAAACTCATCATGTTAGTGGACGATGATCCGATATTTCGTAGCGTGACTAATGCCTATTTGGAAAGTCAGGGTTTTAAGGTGGTCGAAGCAGAAAACGGCCTAGAGGCGCTTCAACAACTAAGGGAATGCCAACCTGATTTGGTCTTATGTGATTTATCCATGCCCGTGTTGGACGGGATAGAATTTGTCGAGGAAGTTAGCTTAGAGTATCCGTCTATGCCACTGATTGTTGTGTCTGGAACGGATGAGATGTCTGACGTCGCGAAAGCGCTTCGTTTTGGTATTAAAGATTTCTTACCTAAACCAATAGGAAACTATCAACATCTATCTCAAGCGATCGACAACACGCTTGAGGAATCAGACTGTCACTACTCTGACCATCGAGATTTTTCGAGCCAATGGTTTAGGGTTGATGACGGTGGGGAAATGCCAGACGATCAAGAACTGCACTGGCACCTAGAATATCTACAACAACACCCAAATGCAGCAAGAGACTTGCTACACGCTTTATTGCCAGAAAAAGACGCATCACAAGGCGATTGGAAATGCTCTTATCGTTTATTGCAATCAACCGACGTTATGCCTTTAGTGTTTGATTACCGTTGGCTGATGAACGGGCAATTTGCCTTTTATCTCGTTGATTCAGCGTCATCAGCGCACGATGGTGTGGCAACAACGCTGCTAGTGCGTGCTTTGTTTGATGACTACTTACGTAACTTAAAGAGTTTTAGTGCAGACCTGAAAGACATGGTCGACATTATTGAAAAAGGTATTCAGTGCTCTGATAGTACCGGTGCCGTAAATGCCGTTTTCGGTGTCGCAGATCTTGCTTCGTCTTCTGTCTCTATACTACCAGCGGGTTTGGATAGTCAGTGGTCAGACGGCCATTCAAATCAGCACATAGCCGCTGGTAATCAATTAGGTGACGGCAGTATGAAAAACTTCATCACCCGAGATTTACCAATCAGCACTAACGGGCAGCTTTCAATTGGTTGTCTTGGGACATCCAGCTTTAGCCTCAATATGGTTCGTCTGAATCGATTGATATAACGAGCAGCAGGTAAAAACATAGATACATCAACAAAAGCAGCGTCCATTACGCTGCTTTTTTATTTCTATCTGCTTGGCTTCGAACTAATGATACTTCGCTTTATAACCCTACTTTTTGTTGGTGTTTAGCGTTAATTGTTTAAGGTATAGTCATCGCTTAAAACAATAATGACCCATTTATGCAACGATAACTTAACGATGTAAGGTGGGGGAAGCGAAGTCAACTCAACTCTAGTGAGAAGAAACATCATGGCAGACAAAGATTTTAAAGAGCCTTATAATATTTTTTACTTTTTAGGTTTCATTGCAGTCCTTTTGATCCCAACTTTACCTGCAACGTTAACCTGGCTTCGTGTAATGAATGGTTACGCGGGCTTTTAATTTAGCGTTAGTTTATTGGAGTCCACCATTCGTATTAAGCGTTACCTTTTCAATATAGCTGGTGGACTCTGCATGCTGCTTGGCATTGCCGGCATCGTTCTTCCTCTTCTTCCTACCACACCCTTTATTCTTTTAGCGAGTGCCTGTTTCATGCGAGGCAGCCCTGCATTTCATCGTTGGCTGCATGAACATAAAACGTTTGGACCTTTACTCGAAAACTGGCATAAACACCGAGCAGTCACACGCAAAGTGAAACAACGTGGCGCGGTCTTCATCGTACTCAGTTTTACTTTCTCCATCATTGTCGCTCCAATGGTTTGGGTAAAAATTGCGCTTTTAGTGATGCTAATCGTTTTACTGAGTTGGTTTATGCGTCTCCCTGTGACTGAGTTGGTTGCTGACCGAGAAGAAAATCACTAAGATTGTAGAGAATAGTGTGCCCGCTCTTCGAGTGGGCGTTTGTATTTTCAGCGCTTGTGACTTTTACGAAAGTAAGCACATAGTGATGAAAACCTATTGTTTGTTGCCCTCATATATACTGCGATTAGAACAGAGGGTGATGAGCCAATCTAAGTAAATCGGTATTATGACTACAGAAACAATCTCACTGATCAAATCTAGCATCAAAAGCATCGAAGATTACCCGAAACCAGGCATTCTTTTCCGCGACGTAACCAGCCTTCTTGAGGACGCGAAAGCGTATCAAGCAACAATCAATCTTTTGGTTGAGCGCTACAAAGATATGGGTTTCACGAAAGTTGTGGGTACAGAAGCTCGTGGCTTCTTGTTTGGTGCACCACTAGCACTAGAACTGGGTGTTGGTTTTGTCCCTGTGCGTAAGCCAGGCAAACTGCCTCGTCCTACTGTGGCTCAATCCTACGAGCTTGAATATGGTGTTGATACGCTAGAAATCCATACTGATGCGATCGTAGAAGGCGATAAAGTATTGGTTGTAGATGATCTACTTGCTACGGGCGGTACGATCGAAGCAACAACAAAGCTTATCCGTCAACTAGGCGGTGAAGTAGAGCACGCTGCATTCGTTATCAACCTGCCAGAAATTGGTGGTGATAAGCGCCTAGAAGGTCTAGGTCTGAACGTATACAGCATTTGCGAGTTTGAAGGACACTAATACATTCAATGAGTTATTTAGCTTTAGCGCGAAAATGGCGTCCGAATAAGTTTGACCAAGTCGTAGGGCAAAGCCATGTCCTTACGGCTCTGGAAAACGCGTTGGCGCAAAATCGCTTACACCATGCGTATCTCTTCAGCGGTACGCGAGGCGTTGGTAAAACATCGATTGGCCGACTGTTTGCTAAGGGCCTGAACTGTGAAACAGGTATTACTGCTAACCCTTGTGGTGAGTGTGATACTTGTCGTGAGATTGATGAAGGTCGCTTTGTTGACCTACTAGAGATCGACGCGGCTTCTCGTACTAAAGTTGAAGACACTCGTGAACTATTAGATAACGTTCAATACAAGCCCGCTCGCGGACGTTTTAAAGTGTACCTCATTGATGAGGTACACATGCTTTCGCGTCACTCTTTCAATGCGCTGTTAAAAACGTTGGAAGAGCCGCCAGAGTATGTGAAGTTCTTGTTGGCTACGACGGATCCACAAAAACTGCCGGTAACGATTCTGTCGCGCTGTTTACAGTTCCACCTTAAGCCAATCAGTGTTGATGACATTCATCAGCAACTTGACCATATTCTGGAAAAAGAACAAGTCTCTGCAGAAGCAAGAGCACTTGGCATGATCTCGCATGCTGCAGATGGCAGTATGCGTGATGCACTGAGCTTAACTGACCAAGCTATCGCCCTAGGTAACGGCACGATTCAGACCGATATCGTTAGCCACATGCTTGGTACGATTGATACTGACCAAGCGATTCATTTGCTGGAATCGGTCAGCAGTAAGCAGCCGCAACAGGCGATGGACAAAATCCAACAACTTGCATCAAACGGTGTCGAGTGGGATGGATTGCTACAACAATTGGCATCCCAGCTTCACCGCATCGCGATGTACCAAGCTCTGCCATCGACCTTAGATCAGACTCAACCTGATGCTGAAAAAATCGAATTATTGAGTAAAGCGTTAACACCACAAGATGTTCAGCTTTACTACCAAATTGCTTTAAAAGGCCGTGAAGACCTAACGTTGTCACCGAATGGTCGCGTTGGGATGGAAATGATCGTTTTGCGCATGATGGCATTTCGTCCATCTGCAAGTAACAGCGCCACCGTCATCTCAACCCCATCGCAGACACAAGGCTTGCCTGCGCAAAGTGCAGTGCAAACACAAGCAGTATCGGTGGCAAAACCGCAAGCGCCAGTTCAGCAAGCACCTGTACAGCAAACGCAAAGTCAGCCTAGACCAAGCCAGTTAGCGCCGAATATGGCGTCACAACCGCTGTCTCAGGCAGCACAGCCGCCGACGAATGAAGCACCATCATACCAACCTGAATATCAAGGTGGTTATGATATGGCTCCGCCACAGTATGACATGGCACCACCAATGAGTGAGAATCCTGTGCCTACACAGCAGGTTCCTCAACAAGCTCAACCTATGCCAGAGAATGCGCCAGCGCCTGCTCGAGGTAATTTGAGTGGTCTTCGTCATCAATTGCGCTCGCAACGCCAGGGTCAGCAACAGGCGACGACGCAAAATGGTGGCCCAAAAAAGCCTAACGCGACATCTGCTCAAAAAGAGTCGGTCATTGACCGTCTAGCGCAATTGCATGGCAATTCCGCGCAGGTGTCGCTACCATCCTCTTCTCAAGCGGAACAACCTGTCATTGAGGATGAAGCATATCGTTGGCGTCCAACCAAGCAACCGGTTGAAACAAAAACGAATACGCAACTGACACCTACGCAGCTCAAGAAAGCTCTTGAGCACGAAAAGACGCCAGAAATGGCGCAAAAGCTTGTCGATGAATCATTGGAAAACAGTGAGTGGGCAAAGCTGATCAGCTTAATGAATACCCCCAAGCTGGTGGAGCAACTTGCACTAAACTCGCATTACAGCAAAGAAGGCTCGACAGTTTCGCTACAATTAAGAGACAGTCAGGCACACTTGAATACTGACAGAGCGCAAAGCGAGCTGTTGAACGCGTTAAATGGCGTGTTAGAACAAGAGTGCCATCTTAGTATTGATGTGGGCGAAAACGGTGAGACACCCCTTGAGCTTAGAGACAGGCTGTATCAAGAAAAATTGCAACAAGCTCTGAACAGTTTAGAAAACGATCCGCATGTTCAGTTCATCGAACGTCGTTTCGCTGCAGAGCTCGATAAAGATAGTGTAAGACCTATCTAAATTTTGAACGGAATGGGGTTGAAAACGTTCAGTGAAAACCCCATTAACAGATGCAACACCTAATTAAACCAGAGAGATAAACATGTTTGGTAAAGGCGGTATGGGCAACCTAATGAAGCAAGCCCAGCAAATGCAAGATCGCATGCAAAAGCTTCAAGAAGAAATCGCGAATATGGAAGTAACTGGCGAGTCTGGTGCTGGTCTAGTTAAAGTTACAATCACTGGTAGTCACAGTGTGCGTCGTGTTGATATTGACGAGAGTCTAATGGAAGACGACAAAGAGATGCTAGAAGATCTTATCGCTGCGGCATTCAACGATGCAGCACGTCGTGTTGAAGAAACTCAAAAAGAGAAAATGGCTTCAGTAACTGGCGGTATGCAATTACCACCAGGTATGAAAATGCCATTCTAATCTGCTGAATTCTAACTAAGCGGATTTTTAATGCGTACCAGTCATATGCTGGAACAATTGATGGAGGCCTTACGTTGTCTACCTGGGGTTGGCCCCAAGTCGGCGCAGCGTATGGCCTTTCATTTGTTACAGCGTGATAGAAAAGGCGGTCTGCAACTGGCAGATGCGCTGAGTCAGTCAATGACAGAAATTGGTCATTGCACCGAGTGCCGTACCTTCACTGAAGAAGACGTTTGCCATATTTGTACGAACCCAAAGCGCCAAGAAAATGGCCAAATTTGTGTAGTAGAAAGTCCAGCAGACATCGCGGCAGTAGAAGCGACAGGTCAATACTCGGGTCGATACTTTGTACTAATGGGGCACTTATCACCACTGGACGGAATTGGTCCAAGTGATATTGGTCTTGATGTACTGGATTACCGTCTGCGTCGCGGTGATGTTTCTGAAGTGATTCTTGCAACCAATCCAACGGTTGAAGGGGAAGCAACAGCGCATTACATCGCGGAGCTGTGTAAAGAACACCAAGTGGATGCAAGCCGTATCGCGCACGGTGTACCAGTGGGGGGCGAGCTTGAGCTCGTGGACGGGACAACCTTGTCTCACTCTCTTCTAGGTCGACACAAGATTTAATAAAAAAGCCGCTGAATTTGAAGTGACCCCGTAAAGCTGGACATTTCTGTTAAGCGGCTTTCAAGGCCTGAGTTCGATACTCTATCGGAGTAAGGCCTTTTTAGCTTCACCTTTATACGTTTTGTATTGTAGTACTCGATGTATTCTTTAATTTGCTCTATCAGAGAATCTGCATCTTCAAAGCTCTGGTTGTGATACATCTCTGTTTTAAGTAAAGCAAAAAAGTTTTCTGCAACAGCATTATCCAAGCAGTTACCTCTTCTCGACATACTTTGTATTAACCCACTCTCTTCGATTTTTTGCTGATATTGTCGATGCCGATATTGCCAACCTTGATCGCTATGTATAATTGGTTTTGAGTTCGGTCTAAGCTTTGATATCGCTTCCGTCAACATATCAATGACAAGCGGCAAACAGGCATTTTTAGCTACTCTATAAGCAACCACCTCTTGAGTAAACAAGTCGACAACCGGAGACAAGTACACTTTCTGCTCTTTGACTTTGAACTCCGTAACGTCAGTTACCCACTTTTCATCTGGCTGGGACGCACTAAAATCTCTTTCAAGTATGTTGGGAGCTGTTCTTCCAGACTCACCTCGATATGAACGGTACTTTTTAATCCTGACCGTTGATTTAAGGTTTAGCTGAGCCATAAGCCTTTGAACCGTCTTGTGATTCAACATGAAGCCTCGCTTTTTTAGTTCCAAGTGAATACGGCGGTAGCCGTATCGCCCCTTATGCTCATGATAAATTGACTTTATCATGAGCAGTTCACTTTCGTAACTATCAGTACGCTTGCTCGCTTGAGCCTGATAATAAAAGACACTTTTCGCCAGTTGCAGAGTTTGCAGCAGGTGCTTCAGTGGGGACTTACCTTAAAGAGTTAGAGCTATGACCGCTTTTTCTTTGTTCGACGGTTCTTTTCTTGCTCCAACTCTTCCAACTTTTTTAGAACTGCATTCTCAGTTCGTAAGTAGACCAACTCCTCTCTTAGCTCCTCAAGTGTCATTTCATTATCTGGTTTAGTGGTACGTTGAGGCTGCTGTTTCATTGAAGGTCTTCCTTTACTGGCGAATTTTGAGCCCTTTGATACCGAGCTCGTTAAATCTTTTGAGCCAGACAGAAAGTATCCCTGGGGGCGAGAGGTTAAATACTGCGCTAGTGTGCGAGAGAGACCAGTCATTCGTCCACATTAAATTTAATGCTTTTAGTTTTGTTTGAGCCGAAACAGCATGTTTAGTTAGTAAAAATGAAGCTGCACCATGGATAGCAAAAACTTGGGCCCAATACCGAATCTGTCTCGAAGAAACTGAATATTGCTTTTCTAAATAACTAGATGGCGTACCATTTAAGCATTGTTTAGCAATGACACATTTTAGCTCGTGGCTATATTTGGACATAAAAAGACCCCCAATAATTGGTGTCCAACTATTGGGGGTCAGTTCAATTCAGCGGCTTTTTTGTACTATTAGAGTTTACGTAGCTTATTGATATGCAGCTTATTCTGATAGGATTTCTACACCTCGAAACTCTAAGCCTAGCCCTTCTCTACAGGTGTCTTTTACCAAAAGCATTATTTTTTTATTTTGAGCTTGTGCTGCGACAGCCAAGGAAGTTAGGTTTGTTGCAAGCACTGTACCTGAAGATTTCCAAGCAAATTTTTTCATGCTATTTGTTACTTCACATGCTGTTTCAGGAGTTTCTTTTACATGGATAGTCAAAAAGTAGCTCGAGCCATCATAAAAGTAAGCAGCCTTATCTATTGTAAATGGACCGTACCAATTTTGATTTGTAGGAGTATAACTTTCAGATAGGCAGTTGAAAGAAAGTAATATACCAAATAAGCCGATAAGTAATTTTTTCATTTTTCTATTCTAGTAAATTTTGAGTTTAGCTATCATATTTATTTTTTATATAAAATAAACCATTCTAATGAATATCCTATAATTTTTGAGATTGAATTCATAATTTTGATTTATTTTCCTTCATCCTGCTGCTGCTTTTATTATATTTGCCATTTTTATGAAAAGAGTGGTTGTATGTAAATGTTACGCACTTCACAAAAATGGTGGTTCATTCTTTCTGCACTATTACTAGTACTTTCTCTTATGAGTTTACGTTTCTTAAACAAATCTGAAGAAAATGAGACTCAAATCGATAGCTCTTCTCTGCTTACAACTAAAACTTCTTCACAATTGAAAAGCTATAAGCCATTTACAGAGAGTAGTGAGATAAAAAATCTTAGATCTGAAGTTTTAGGAAACCATGTTTCAAATAGTTCCGAAAATGCTCAAGAAAAAAACATAAATAAAAGAATTGCTAATTTAGAAAATCAAATAAAAGAATTATCTAATTAAAAGGTATGGAAATGAAAAATTGGTTAGGTGTAATATTTGCGGGTTTGTCTATGCCTGCCATATCACAAACTATAGGTACCTTGCCCGGAGAGTTATCGATAGATAAAGGCGTCGCGTACTATCAAATACCGCTTACCTTCCCAAGTGGTAAAGGAGGAATTACTCCGACTCTGGCGATAAGTTATTCAAGCTCTGGACCAGTAAGCTCGTCTCTTGGTGCTGGGTTTTTACTTAATGGTTTGTCTTCGATAAAAAGATGCGGTGACCATCAAGCGATCGAAAGCGAGACAAGTTCAGTAACTTATAGTTTAACTGACAATTTTTGTTTGAATGGGACACGCTTAATCGGCACAGAGGGCGTAATTGGCAAGGATGCCTCTGAATATCGTTTGCATGTAGATAGTCAGTCAAAAATCATCTTGAACGGCGATTCAAGTACTTTGACAAGCTACTTCGTCAAGTATGACAAGAACGGTGCAGTTGAAGAGTATCGTTATAACAGCCTTTCTAAGAGTTGGTTATTAAGTTCATATAAAATCAATCCAAATTCAGAGAGTATCGCCTACAGCTATGATGATTTAGGTCAAATATCATCGATATCTTACGATTCTTTTAATATTGCCTTTAATTATAGCGCTACCAATAAGGTTGTTCCCACAAAACATTTTAAGATGGATGGGATAGTTCAGACATCTGAGTCAAACTTAGTTAGGATTGATATTAATGTAAATAATAAAATAAAAAATTATTATCAACTGAGCTACAAAGAGATAACGGAAGATATCGGTATTTCATTTATTGATAATATTAAATATTGTGATGCGGCGGATAGTTGTTTGCCTGCCACCAAATTTTATTGGAAGACGACTAAAAGTCCGGTGCAAGGTCAGATATTCTTTGGTGAGAACATCGCCAATATTGATTTTGCTCATTGGGGGAAAAGCACGACCCCTAGTGATTGGGGTAATTCCAATCGTAGTTGGTGGGTTGATATTGATGGAAATAGCATCGGAGATTTTTGTAAGACGGATAGTCATGGCTTGACTTGTCATATGGATGTTTCTCAATCAAATATGACCCGTACCTACAACATCAGTAAGTGGGGAGACGAACATAGTCACTGGTGGTTAGATATTAACGCTGATAGCAAAACTGAGTTTTGTCATATTGATAATAGCAAATTACTTTGTGACGCTTTTCTTTCAAATAATACAACGGCACAGCACTCTTGGAATGTTTCGAACTCAGGGATAAAGGACTTCCGTTGGTGGAAGGATATGAATGGTAATGGCGTGCCAGAGTATTGTCGTCGTATCGGCGATGAGCTTTTGTGTAGCGAACCAAAAGAAGGCGGTGTGTGGACTGATTCAGTGCACGTTCGTGGTATCGAGTGGGGGAAGGCCAAAGACACTTATTGGACCGATATAAATGGTGATGGTGGTAGCGAACTCTGTTTTGTGAAAGGTAAAACGATCAAATGTACTTCCTTCTCGGGTAAAGACTTACTTCAAAAGAACATCGGTTATCCAATCAGCTCTATCGGTGAGCCTGACTCTCGTTGGTGGGTTGATGTGAATGGAGATGGCGCCAGTGATTTCTGTCGCATGACGGACAATGACGCAGGTCAAGCTGTAAATTTGACATGCTCCCTTGGGTCAATCGGAACATTTGACAAATTTGAAGATGATATTGTGCTTTTGAAGAACCAGCACTGGATGGGAGAGTTAGGTAGTTCTGACAAACGGTGGTGGCTTGACTTAGATCAGGACGGTGTTACCGACTTTTGTCGTGGTGTGGGTAACAAAGTAAAGTGCATCAACATTTACAAACATCAGTATGAATTTGATGTTGATAATTGGGGGAGTGGCTTTAACTCGTTCATGGATTTGAACCAAGACGGTAGATTTGAACTCTGTAAAAAGAAATCTAACCGACTAGAGTGTCATACTGCAACTCAAAGCAACCATGCTCCATTATTGCTCGAAAAAGTAACCAACGGTTTGGGGCACACTTCTTCAGTATGGTTTGGGCCATACGGTAATCATACGCCTACTATCTCGTTTGAGTCTGATGATTCTGGTCTTTTTAATTTACCAGGCTCTTTCCCTGTTGCTTATCGCCTTGAAACCGATAACGGGTATGGAAAAAACAATTACCTATTTCAGTATGGCCCAGCAAAGCGCTCGAAGGATGGTTTAGCGCGAAACGGTTTTGAATGGATTCGTCAAAGAAGCTTTGTCAATGGCAAAAATACCTCCAACCAAGAGTTTCAGTTTAATACACAGTTTCCTTACTCTGGCACATTGAAAAAGCAAACGGACTATGTTGCTAATGGGCAAATGTGGGCAAATGATTGTGGTGATTGTACTGCTGATGATTTTTGGAACTTTAGAGAGCTTAATAAAAGGTCTGAAGCTGAATTCGAATTCAAGACTCTACAAACGGAAGTGAGGTCAACGCAAACCGTAAGGAATCTTCAACAACTCTCTTCTTCGGCGCAAAAATATTTGACTGGCTATAAGCTTGTTGAGCACAAGGGGAAAAAATACGCAGCAGATGCGGATAAATTTGTTCCTGTTGGAGGCTCTCCAATGATGCCAATTATGATCCCTTCCACACAGTTTTCTTTGGTTGAAGAACAAACAACGGCGCTAGAAAATCAAATACCGGTTTGGTCTATGACACCGGTCTCAGATGACTTAAATCTCGAATTATCAGAATTGTCTGGTCAAGCGACATTTGTGAAGGCGATTACCGTACAGGAATATGATGAGATCATCGAATGGGTTGAGGCACCAATAATGGGCAGTACGTTCGCGTACTACACCTCGAAACGAAAGAATTCACAATACTCTGAGAGTGGTGAGTTATTGAGTACAGTTATCGTCGAGCAGAGTGATGTCGATGCATTTCTCAATGTAGGTAATATAACAACGACGACGACAGGGCTAAACCCTATTACTGGAGAAAGTGATACGTTCGTAGAAATTACTGAAAACAAGTATGTCAACAAAACAGGTGCTTGGTTAATTGGACTTCTTGACTCGACTAAAACAACTTACATCCATAGTGACGGTAGTAGTATCTCTCAAGAGGCGACGTTTAAATATGACAATGAAACCGGCCTATTACTCGAGCATACGATATTACCGAATACACCTTATTCATTGATTACCGCCAAAGAACGAGATGACTATGGCATCGTTACTAAAGAGAGTATTACGGCGACCAATGGAGGTCAGTTAGAAACTCGCTCGACTTCATTTAAGCATTCTTACCTTGGAGACACGGTTACCACTGAAGTAACCAATCAAGCTGGACATGTCTCTTCTCAGACGGTTGACTTATTGTCAGGCGTGGTCGTGAAAGTTGATGAAAATGGCCTGTCGACCTCGACAACACTGGATGGTTTTGGCCGAGAAACTGAGATAGCTGTAACGAACACTTCTGTACAATCTGAGATAAGTCGCTTACCTGCAGCAGACAGCCGTTGCTTATTCGATGTTAGTAAGGCGAGTTACTGTATCATCAACCAATCAAAAAACTCTGGTAAAAAGATTAGTTTCTTCGATTTCTTAGAGCGAGAAGTGAGAAGAGCTTCTTTATCGGTAAATGGCAGGTGGGTTTTTGTTGACTCAGAGTACGATGCATTTGGTAATTTAGTCTCTGCTTCAAAGCCTTATTATCAAGGTGATATCCCTCAGTTTATTGTCACTCAGTATGACAACTCGGGCAGGGTCATTTCGATAAAAGAACCTGGACCAGCAGGTAAAGAAGACAGCTGGATCTCTTATTCTTACAATCCATTTACAGTCACTAAAACAGACGCTAAAGGCCACACTTCTAAAACCTATACGAATGTATTGGGCTGGGAGATAGAGAAACAGGAGCCTAATGGTGGCAAAGTTACCTACGACTTCTACGCCAACGGTATGTTGAAATCTGCTATTGCATCTGAAGGAGAAACAGTTCGTACGGAGTATAATATTCAGGGTAATAAGTCTTTAGTTGATGATCCTGATTTAGGGGTGTGGAGCTATCGATACGATGGTTTTGGTCAACTCGTTCAACAAACGGATTCAAAAGGCCAAAGCACCTACTTTACCTACGACAAACTAGGCCGAAAAATCTCTGAGACTGTTGAGTCAAAAGTTAATCACGGTGAGAAAGAAGTAACACAGTCAACAACTAAATCATGGATTTATGACCGAGCGGATGGACGAGTTTGGTTCGGAGGCCTTTTAAAAGCGACAGTTGAAGGAGAACTTGTTAAAAATTTCTTCTACAACGATTTAGGCTTATTGGAGCGTGAAGAAACGATCACTTCGGAACATACTTTTGCCCGAGACCTAGAGTATGACGCCAACGGACAGTTAATTCGAGAGCATCGACCTAACAACTTCACTCTAAACTACACGCGAGATCCGTTAACGGGCATCAATACGGAGGTTTGGGGAGATATATCGCAAGCTCAAGTTAATTACACGGCTGATGAGTATCGTAACGTAATTGAACCTCTCATTAATGAGGCTCTAAACAAAGCGAATGACTACTTAGTAAAAATTAAAGATCTTCAAGAGCAGCAATTCTTCTACAAACGACGCAAAGATGAGTATCAGGCGCTCAAAGATCAGCTTATCTCTTTCGATGGTGAGGCTGAGACTGAGGTGTTTGCTCGTCAGATGATGGCAGAGCTGCACACAAGACCATTGCAGGTGTTTATCAACGAGTTTGGTGAACGCTACTTCAAAGTATCACCGAGAACAGTCATTGTTTCCGGAAGTGGATTAATCCCTGTTGTACAGCAGCCTAATTTTCATCTTAAAGTGGAAGGTAACCTATTGAGGGAGGTGAGCCTTGAGGAATGGGCTGCTGCTGAAGCTGGGTTAGTTAATCAACATCAAATTGCTTACTACGGTAATTATTCTGATGATGGGAGCATAAGTTTAGCGACCTTTGATCTGGAACGGGATGACCCCTTATATGATCAAAGAATGCGTCAAATGTTTAATGAGCTTAATTTGCTTTCTGAAGAGGTTGATAGACTTGAATATGTTCAAGATGCAACAGAGGAACGCGTAAATAGCTACCTGCTTGCGGCAGAGCAACTGGTTAAGCTTGTTAAGCAAGTAAAACTTGTCTCACAAAAATACCAAAGTTTGGCTCAGCAATCTGAGGATGAGTCAGATGCATTGAGCTCGCTCAAAGATGACAACCCTGATGCTGGACGTATTTCATACTGGAAGCTCAATGATATGGACGCTGAAGGTCGAATAACGTCAGAGGTTTTGGGGAATGGCTTGGTGAATAGCTTCGATTATCACGAGAGCAATGGCCAGTTACTCAATATTTATACAAGACAGGGTTCCAAACTGATACGTGGCGTTCACTACACCTACGACAGAATGGATAACGTTCAAAGTCGCCGTGACCTTGTAAATGATATTCAAGAAAACTTCTATTACGACGATCAAGATCGATTAACGGATTATCATTTATTTGGTGTCGGCGGAGCGCATGCTGAGAACCCGTTATTCAATAAGAAATATTCGATGTCTTATGCATCGAATGGCAACATCAAATACAAGTCTGACGTCGGTCACTATATTTACGCAGACCCTCTACACAAGCATGCTGTCACCCAAGCTGGGGATAACGCTTATCGCTATGATGCGAATGGAAATATGCTGTCTGGCGGCGGGAGAAAAATTGAATGGACTGGCTTTAACAAGCCTTCTCGAATTCAACAAGATAAAGGCTGGGTTGATTTTAAATATGATGAGTCGAATCAGCGGATCAGCAAGCGCAGTAGCGATGGGAGCACAACGTGGTATCTCGGTAAGTCTTATGAGTTAAAAGAACTAGCATCTGGAGGTATGCTTCAAACTCAATACATTTACGCTGCTAATAGTCTAGTCGCTGTAAATGTCAACTCGTTGAAGACTGATGGACAGGGCAATTACGCATCCGTAGATCGTCAAATTCGCTACAGCCACACAGACGCGCTTAAATCAGTAGATATGGTGACTGATATGTGGGGCAACATTGTCGACCGTAAGCTCTATGACCCTTGGGGCAAAGAAAGAGCCTTTACGTGGAAGAATGACAATGTGTTGCTACCACAACCCGTATTGCTGAACCGTGCATTTACTGGGCATGAGACGCTGAATGAGGTTGACCTAATTCACATGAATGGCCGTTTGTATGATTCAACGTTAGCTCGTTTTATCAGTGCAGATGTTTACATACAGGCACCTGATAACAGCCAATCATTCAACCGGTACAGTTATGTGCTCAATAACCCTCTTAAATACAACGACCCTTCTGGTCATTTCTTTAAGAGAATTAAAAAAGAACTCAAACGTCAATGGAATGACGTACGAGAGTTCACATCTCGTTACTCAAGAGAAATCGTAGGTATCGTTGTTGGGATCGTAGTCACTGTAGCCAGTGGTGGTACGTACAGTGTGCTGCTAGCAGATGCTGGCGCAAGTTTCTTCTCTGCAGGGTCTCTTACTAATGCCATTGCTTCCGGTGCACTTGGTGGTGCAACTGGTGGGGCTGTTACTGGTGGGATCATTAGTGAAAGTTGGGCTGGAGTTGGTAAAGGTGCGGCTATTGGTGCAATCACTGGTGCGATAGGTGGTTACAACGGCTTCAAATCAACAAAAAGCTTTGCCGATGCTGCTACAAAAGTCAGCGTTGCTGCCGCTGGCGGCTGTGCTACAGGTGAAATAGCGGGTGGTTCATGTGAAAAAGGTGCGAAATTTGCCGCATTATCACAAGTGGTCGTGCTTAGCTTTGAGTACATGAAAAATGTTACGGACCGCTATAAGCTCCGGTCTTGTGAAGTTGTTAACTCAAGTTCAGTCTGTAAGTATAATGTTGATGGTGAATTACTGACTGATGGTACTCGTGGTAGTAAGCCTATGTGGAGTGAGAAGCCTACTCCGACTTTATTTACAGAGGGAGGTATGGCACCGGAGGCTTCTGGCGCTCACCTGTATAATGAGAATGGACTCATAGGACGCTTCATTAACAAAGTATCTAAGGTTCATGACTATTTTAATTCAGATGTATCTAGGTTATTTGGTTTTCATGGATATGATCAGGTAACGGGACTCTGGTTAGAAGGGGGGACAATGTACAACCATTTGTTCCAAGCCTATAGTTTCTCAGGGATGCTGCCTGCCGCTATATTTACGGGAGGCGCACTAGTCGCACCATATCCTATCTATCCTTATTCACAATTAGGAGATTAGGAAAAGACAAAAGCCGCTGAATTCAGCGGCTTTTTTGATCGTGAGGTTCGAGAATCAATTAATCGTTTGATTCTGTACCAAGAAGGTTCTTGTAGATAAGTGCACCTAGAATACCACCAACGATTGGTGCTACCCAGAATAGCCAAAGCTGAGAAACCGCCCAGTCGCCAACGAATACGGCAACACCAGTACTACGTGCTGGGTTAACCGATGTGTTAGTCACTGGAATACTGATTAGGTGGATAAGAGTCAAACATAAACCGATCGCGATAGGTGCAAAACCTTGTGGTGCGCGTTTGTCTGTGGCACCCATGATCACGATTAGGAACATCATTGTCATCACAACTTCAGTCACTAAAGCAGCAACCATAGAGTATTGGCCTGGAGAATGCGCGCCGTAACCGTTCGCAGCAAAGCCAGAACCAACTACGTCAAAGCCTGCTTGACCGGTTGCGATTACGTAAAGTACGCCACCCGCAATAACACCACCAATCACTTGCGCGATGATGTAAGGCACTACGTCTTTAGTCTCAAAACGACCACCGGCCCATAGACCGATAGTTACTGCTGGGTTTAGGTGACAACCTGAGATATGGCCAATAGCAAATGCCATTGTGAGTACGGTAAGACCGAACGCCAAAGAAACGCCCAACAAGCCAATGCCGACATCAGGGAAGCCAGCCGCTAACACTGCACTACCACAGCCACCAAGCACTAACCAAAAAGTACCAAAAACCTCTGCCATGTATTTATTCATATTGTTTCCTATTGCGGATTTAGATTACCCGCTGAACATAGTAGAGAATTGTCAGAAAAGTGTGAGTTGAAGCACGGAAATTAACCAAAATGCCAGATATGAGCGTTTCTGTCTCATACATGAAACGAAATGAGTAAGGAGAGGGTAGGTGGATGAGTTGAAAGGAAAACCTCGGCTATCGTTATAGAGTTTGATAACCGAGGCGAGAGGAAGCGTTAGCTAAAAGCAATAAATGGTGAGATACACAACAAGATGCCCGTCGCGATGATTAGGTATAGTGAAGCACCTTTGTATTTATGTAGAGAAGGCACTTGATACACCAAGTAAGCAGGAATCAAACAGCCAATCAAACCAAAGATAGGGCTACAAACCGAAGTGAAGCTCAAAACCGGTAGGTTGAGTACGATAGCGCCCCATGCCATCAAAATCGCGAATAGAATGATGCCTTTCGTCACGAGATCTTTGTTGATTTGCTCTTCAGGCATCACTTTTTTCAATGCCAACATCGCAAGGCCTTGGCAAGAATCACGGAAGCCAAGGTAAACACCAAAGAAGGCTGTCATTACAGAAAAGATGTTCAACATCAGGCTAAGCAGTTTAAGCGTCGTGCCGTCCATGCCTTGTGCTACCATCGCAAGCGCAGAGATGTTCTCGTTTGCTGCACGGACTGCTTGTTCATGAGACATCGCCAACGTGAAAGAAATCGCGTAGAAAAACACGGTCACAAACAAAATGCCAAAAGCGATATTCATGGCGCGCATCGCTTTAAAACGGGCAACTTCAATAGACTTCTCTTTCGAACGGTAAGAGATCACCATCGGACTCAAGCTTTGAATAAACAAAATAGAAGTGAGGGTGAACGGCAGCAGTTCAATCGCATCTTTTAAGCCAGCACCCGCTGTTGGGACGCTACCTACATTCGCCAGATCCCATTTTTCAATCATCATGAAGCCTAGCAGTGCTACGGTACAAAGTTTTACCAATACTAATCCGGTGCTGACCTTAAATAGGACCTTTTCACCACGCGAAGCGATTGCCACCAAAGCGCAAACCAATGCTAGACCATACAACGGGTTTTCCGACAACAGCCCCTCAGTGATACCAAAGCTGTGTAGGAAAGAGGCTGAGTCATTATTGATTGCCGTCGAGTATACGAATACCCAGATCACCAACATGATGAAGTAGAGCACGCCTAACAAGGCGCCCCATTTATTGCCAAGGTAGCCTGAGATAACGCCCGCATAGTCTTGACACTTCGGAGAGGTGGAAAGCGTGTTAATAAATAGGCGTTGGAACAAGTACATCGCTGGATAACCAATCACCGCGGAGGCAAGAAATACCCATATGCCAAGTACGCCCACCTTTACTGGAAGAAAAACAATACCAGCACCGATTGCCATGCCGATGCTCATGATTACCCAGCCCCAGTCAGTGCTATCAAATTTAGTCGCCGCTTTCCATTCTGTGGCTGTCATTCCGGCTTTAACGTGAGGTGGTTCTTTAGTTATTGGAAGAGTTTGTGTAGGTACAGTAACGCTCATCGTCGTTTTCTCTTTGTTAGTATGAATTTTTCTCAAATCTATTTGAGAAAAAGATTAACAACAATTTTTTTGTGGAAAATTCAGATAAATTTGAGATCTCGACAAAATTACTCAATAAAATCTGAATTTAGATCGATTTGTGTGATCTGTAGTGGTTGTTTTGCTCATATATAGTTGAAAGAATAGCTTTGAAACGAAAGCAAAAGCTGAGTTTTACGACTAAAACTAAAAACTATGTGAGGATTAACATGAAAGAATTGATCACTTCAGAGCACGCTCCTGCCGCAATTGGCCCATATTCACACGGAACCACTTACGGGGATTTGATTTTTACGTCTGGCCAACTCCCAGTTGATAGCGCGACAGGTAAAGTAGTAGAGGGAGGGATTACTGCTCAAAGTCATCAATCTCTAACGAACTTAAAACATGTGCTTGAAGCGGGTAACGGGAGTTTAGATACGGTTCTAAAAACGACGTGTTACTTGGCAAACATCAGCGACTTTGCGGAATTCAACAAAGTGTATGCAGAGTTTTTCCAAAAAGATTGCCCAGCACGAAGCTGCTTTGCGGTGAAAGATCTTCCGCTAGGTGTTTTGATTGAAGTTGAAGCGATTGCTAGTAAAAAGTAATACGGAGAAGAAGCATGAATCAGCAATGGAACCAATATATCCAAATCATTAAGCAAGTTGTGAAACCTGCCCTCGGATGTACCGAACCCATTGCTGCTGCATATGCGGCAGCAGTTGCAAAGCGTGAGCTTGGATGTCAAACCCCGGACATGATTGAAGTACGTGTCTCAGATAACTTGTTTAAAAACTCAATGGGGGTTTACGTTCCCGGCACTGGGAAAATTGGCCTCAAGATTGCCGCGTCTGTTGGCGCATTAGCGGGAGACCCAAACGCAGAACTGGAAGTACTCGCTAAAATTAATCAAGACGATGTGACTGCAGCCCAGCAACTTATTGATGAAGAGCGAGTCAGTGTTGCTCGCATTGATACACAAGAATTTATCTTTTGCAGTGTCACCATGAGCGTTGGAGAAGACACCGTCTCGGTGACTATCAGCGGTGGACACACTAATATTATCCAGATCACTCGCAATGGAGCGGTGACGTTCAAGGCCCCTTTGCAGCAGCGAGTCGCGACAGGATCAGTATGTGAAGGGGTGGATATCTCTATTAAGCAGATTTACGACTTTGCCCTTCAAGCGCCATTTGATGACATCAAATTCATTCTGCAAGCGGCTGAACTCAACTCTTCCTTAGCGCAAGAGGGTATCGACCGAGGTTACGGCTTAGAAATTGGCCGAACATTAAAAGGCAATATCGAACAGGGGTTGCTTGGTAATGATCTGATGAGCAGAATCCAAATGATGACCTCTGCAGCATCCGATGCTCGAATGGGCGGTGCGACGCTGCCAGCGATGAGTAACTTTGGCAGCGGTAACCAAGGTATTGCCGCGACGATTCCGGTTGTTATCGCAGCAGAAGCGTTTCAAAGTAACGAAGAACAACTCGCTCGCGCACTAATCATGAGTCATTTAGGCGCGATCTACATTAAGTCATACTACCCACCTTTATCTGCATTCTGTGGTAACACCGTCACTAGTGCTGCCGCATCCATGGCACTAGTGTATCTAGCAGGCGGCTCGTTTGAGCAATCTTGCTCTGCAATTCAAAACGTCATTAGTGACAGTTCAGGCATGGTGTGTGATGGCGCGAAGTCATCTTGTGCAATGAAAGTTTGCACCTCATCAACGACGGCAGTTCGCTCATATTTGATGGCGATGGGTAACCACAGTGTGAAGAATCAAGGTATAGTAGGCGATGAAGTCGAACAAACTATAAGAAACGTAGGCTCTATGGTTAGACTTGGTATGCCGTATACTGATAAATCTATTATCGATATCATGTCGGCCTAGCCTCAAAGTTTTTGCTAAGGGAAGTAAATTGCAGCTTAAGAAACTCACCAAAAGTGATTTAGATATTTTGAATTCGATGAAGAACGTCGTCGATGGCATTGCGCGCATGTATGGCAAGCATACCGAGGTCGTTCTTCACAGTCTTGATGCAGAAGCTCCGGAAATCATCAAAATTGCCAATGGCCATGTTACTGAGCGTGGAGAAGGTGCACCGATTACCAACTTAGCAAGAATGAAGCTGCTTGAAGGTAACGACGTTTCAGATTCGTATGTGACGAAAACCGTAAGCGGTAAAACCTTGCATTCCATCACGACCATTGTCCGTAACCCAAAGAACAAACCTATTGGGTTATTGTGTATCAACGTCGACATGGATGTACCGATGCAGGATTTTTTGAGATCGATTATGCCAACTCAACAAAATGACTGCTGTGTGGGCGCTCGTTCACCAGAAACCTTCGCTCGTAACATCGATGAAACCATTATTAGTACCATTGAGACCGTACAAGCAGAAGTGTGGTCGAACGAAGCGATTTCCCCTTCAAAACGCAACCGCGAACTGGTCACGCGTTTACAAGGTTTGGGGATTTTTAAATACAAAGATGCGGTATTGATGGTGGCAAATCATCTCGGTATTTCACGCGATACTATTTACCTTTACTTGAGAGAATTGGGTAGTAACGACTAGGTCAGTTGTTCAAGTTCGGTGATATTATTTATCGCTTCTTGATTCGTTTTGCCGCACACAACTGGGCAAGGTTTGAAGTCGTGGCAAACTTTTGGGCGTTCAGGCATTCCGAAAAGCTTACATAAGTTGTCGTCATTTAATTGAATGCAGCGCTCTCCAGCAGGTTTGCCTTTTGGCATGCCCGGAATCGGAGAAGAGATACTTGGTGAGATACAACACGCCCCACAACCTAATCGACAATCCATCTAAAAGCCCTCGTAAAAATGAAGGGGGCATTATGGCCATTTCTCGCCAGATTGGAAGAGGCGTGCGTGAATTCACGCCAACAAAGTTAGCCCTTTCTACTCGTCATTAAGTCCTTTTTACTCATCATTAAGTAAAGCAGCGACTTCAAAATTCTGATCGCGTTTAGCCTGTTGGATATAACGGTTGCACTCTTGCATGCTTAAACCCCACGTTCCAGCCTCGGTACGAGTGGTCATTTCTGTTAGAAACGTTGCTTGACCTTCTTGAACATTAGAGGCGATATCCTTGCCGTATTGCTGACAAAGTTCTGCATCGGTACTTGCCGCAGCTCCGAACGAAACAAGAGAGATAATGGTGATCATTGCGAGCTTCATAATATTGATTCCTTTATTCACACTATGAGCTAAAACCATAGGATAGGAATCACTATTAGTAAAAATATCAGTGTTGAGTGTCCTTATTGATGAAACAGAACAAACGTTGATAATAGTTCGTATTACGAGGCGTAATTCGGCAAAACTTGAACTTTTGTTGTCAGAGGGGTATAAAACGCACCCAATTCATTCCCATTCGAGAAATAAGTAGTAAGCGTATGAGCACTCCATTTTGGCAAAGTAAATCGTTAGAGAACATGACAGAAGAAGAATGGGAATCTCTCTGTGATGGGTGTGGCAAATGTTGTCTGCACAAGCTAATGGATGAAGATACGGACGAAATCTACTATACCAACGTGGCGTGTAGTTGGCTGAACAGCAAAACTTGTTCGTGCAAAGACTACCCGAACCGTTTTACTTCAGGCGAAGAGTGCACCAAGTTGACGCGTGAAGATATTGATGACTTTACGTGGCTGCCACACACTTGTGCATACCGCTTGTTGGCAGAAAGCCAGCCACTGCCAGAATGGCACCCATTAATCACTGGCTCTAAGTCTGCAATGCACGCAGCTGGGGAAAGTGTACGAAATAAAGTGGTGTATGAAATCGATGTGGTGGACTGGGAAGACCACATTTTAAATCACCCAAATCGCCCATAGCCGAATGTAAAACAAGCCTTTCATTGAAAGGCTTGTTTATTTTGGGGTGAGGCAAAAGTACCTAACCTTTTAAGAAACGGTTATAGACAAACAATATAACGAAAGCACCTAAAGTCGCAGTGACGATACTGCCGATGTTTACACCGTCTGCACCGCCTAGGCCAACAAAGCTGCCTAAAAAACCGCCAACGAAAGCACCAACGATACCTAGCACCATAGTGGCAATCCAGCCACCGCCATCGTTACCAGGCATCAGCCACTTAGCCAATGCTCCTGCAATCAAACCTAGAATAATCCAAGATAGAAAGCCCATAATTTCTCCTTACTCATTATTGTGTTAGGTACGTGTCGTTACGCATTCATGGTTACGTTTCAATCATAGACCATTCATCCAAAAGCGTAGATTTAACTAACTGATGACCATCGCGATGTAACCTAGTATCAGGACTAAAACTGAAGTTAATGCGTATGGCACGGGGTAGCCAATCGCTGGCATGTCACTGTGGCTTGCATCTTGGGCTCCTTTCATTGCAGGGGTACTGTTTCTCCCTCCGGCACAGGCTCCCGCTAAAATAGCAGGGTTCATTTTGCGGAAGTACAATCCGTATAACCAAGCTAGCAGAGGTGGTACGAGTGCTGCAGTCACACCCAGTAAAGCTATCTTGATGACAATGATGCCTTGGAATGACGCTAAGATTTTCGGCCCCACGGTTGCCGCTAATACCGCGACAAATAGGTTTAGGCCGATGTCTTGTAGAAAGCTTCTTGCCCCTTCACTCATGGGGCCGCCAAAGCTAGGGTTACGAGTTCGTAGGAATGAGAAAACGATCCCGGTTAACATGCAACCCGCCGATGTGCCAAGGGCAAAAGGGATACCTGCAACGGTGACACTCAAATGTCCAAAGACATAGCCAATAAGAAGGGAGAGGGCGAGGTAGAAGGTTTCAGTGACCGTACTCTCTACAATCGGAACGCTATTGAGTTTGGATGCGGTTTGTTCTACGCACCATTGGGAGCCTGCAATACGCACAACATCGCCCACTTCGACCTTAGTTTGTGGCAATAAAGGTTGCTGGTGGCCTTGTCGAAATATCGCTTT
Source organism: Vibrio sp. Sgm 5 (assembly GCF_026241575.1). NCBI lineage: Bacteria > Pseudomonadati > Pseudomonadota > Gammaproteobacteria > Vibrionales > Vibrionaceae > Vibrio > Vibrio sp. Sgm 5. The sequence continues at coordinate 4,725 of NZ_JAPHPY010000012.1, read as the reverse complement.
GAAATAAACACCAAAGCCGACTTCAGCATGCAATTGTGCGACAGTTTTCCCTGCATGCTCAGATTTACCAACGTGAATATCAGCCACTTCAATGTCGACATTTCTTGCGCGTGGCTCATCGACTTCATTTCCGATATCGGCTTCACCTTCCGCGATCAAGACGCGATATTCTCCCCGAATGCCAATAACATCATTTAACTCAAGCGTTGGGTTATCGGAAGCATCAATGACTTGCTCACCTCGAACCACTTTAAGCACGGCCGCATCAGGGAATTTCTGATACAACTCTTGCACTGAACGGCCAACTAACTCTTGGTGTGTGACTTTATAGGCACGAACATCAATCGGTAGGACGCCCACGTCTGAAAAACCAAAGGTGCTTGGGAGTTTCTCGTTGTCATCGCCAGTTGAGAATTCCGCTTCTGCCTCTTTACCTGCTTTGACGGGGTCAATACCAAAGAGCGAAGGGAGGTACTTAATGAACAAGATGATGAGGACGGTCGAAAGGACATAACTTATCGCGTAGCCCGCGGCAATATTGGCACTGACGTGATCAATGCTCATCCCTTCAGGTGGCGTAAATGCGCCTGAACTAATTGCTGACTGCGCTACGCCCATTACGGCGGTCACTGTGTAACTGCCAGAAATGATGCCAGCGGCGTAGCCGGGCTCCAGACCCATTAGCTTGGCGCCGATGACAACAATCGCAAAATTGCTGAACACGACAATCAAACCAATGACGACGAAGTCGATCCCTCCTCTAGCAAGACCGGAGAAAAATTGTGGCCCAACTTTCATCCCAATCGCGTACATGAACATCATTAAGAAGATATCTGAGACCAGACCCGGCTCTTCAATTTTTAGCCCATAAACCGAAAAGGAGGTAAGAGCTAAAGCAACACCAACAACTAAAGTGCCAGCTGTTGTTCCTAGGCTCACTCCTTTGAATGTGAGTCGACCAAGCGGGTATCCAATAGCGAGAGATAGAAAGAGAAAAACGAACGGATTTTCTGACAAGTAACTAAATAGAAAGGACATAGTGTCACCTGTGAATTTGTTGATATAGGAGCAAGGAACCATGAGAGTTCCTTGCTTTAAGTGGAAGGGGACAATTAGCCGTGGTTAAAGTTATTCGACTCATCAGCGTCGCTACCGTTGACGACAGGATGCTTGTCGAAGAAGTCCACGCAGTGTTGTAAATCGGAAATCAAAAGATCCGCCATGTCTCGGCTAAATCCATGTCGAACCAAAATACGCATGATCACTAGATCTTCGCGTTCGGCAGGCATAGCGTAAGCCGCAATTTGCCAGCCACGAGATCGAATGCGATCAGAAAGATCGTAAAGATTGAAGCCTGGGTTTGCGCCATCTTTTATTGACCAACTCAGTGCAGGGATACCACCATGTCCATCATAGATGATGTGGAACATACCCATTTTTTCGACTTCTTTGGCAAGGTAACGAGCTGTGTCATAACAAGCATTGTGGATCTTACGATAGCCCTCTTTGCCAAGACGCAAGAAGTTATAATATTGAGCAACGATTTGACCACCAGGGCGAGAGAAATTGAGTGCAAAGGTGGGCATGTTGCCACCGAGGTAGTTGACGTTAAAGATCAAGTCTTCATGTAGAGCATCGGCATCTCGCCAAACAACCCAACCAACGCCGAGTGGGGAAAGGCCAAACTTATGTCCAGAGGCATTGATGGACTTTACTCTTGGTAAACGGAAGTCCCACACTAAATCTGGATCGCAGAATGGGGCAAGAAAGGCACCACTCGCACCATCAACGTGAATCGGAATATCTAGCCCGGTATCTTCTTGTAGCTTATCTAACGCTTCGTGCACCGCTTGTACTGGCTCGTATTGGCAAGTAAAGGTCACGCCTAACGTTGGGACAACACCAATCGTATTTTCGTCACAACGTTTGATTACTTCCTCTGGGGTCATGATAAGACGGTCGCCTTGCATTGGGATTTCGCGAAGTTCAATGTCCCAGTAGCGCGCAAACTTATGCCAACAAACTTGAACTGGGCCACAGATAAGATTCGGGCGATCAGTTGGTTTGCCTTGCTTCTTCATTTTTTCGCGCCAAGCCCATTTTAGCGCCATGCCGCCTAGCATTGCCGCTTCACTTGAGCCTGTTGTTGAACATCCCATAGGGTTTTCAGCATCCGGTGCATGCCAAAGGTCGGCAAGCATATGCACACATCGAGATTCGATTTCCGCCGTTTGAGGGTATTCATCTTTGTCGATCATGTTTTTGTCGATGCACTCGTCCATCAATTTGTGGACTTCGTCTTCGACCCATGTTTGACAAAATGTCGCAAGGTTCTGACGCGAATTGCCATCAAGCATGAGCTCATCATGGACAACTTGGTAAGCATGATCGGGAGCATGCTCATGCTCTGGAATACGGTACTTAGGCATAACAATGGAAAGATCTTTAGACGAATACACATCGTCTAGGATTGAGCCACGAACGGTTGATTTTTTATGAAGAGGCATGGTGAATCCCTTATCTTATTGAATTAAATCCACTTATTGCTATTTTTTTGTAGGGTTAATAGCAATGACGGCAGCAAAATAAACATAGCAGGGTTTTCTATAATGTCAGGAAAAATAAGCATTTTGTTGCTTATTTCACGTTGTTTTATTTTATTTTGTGCTCGATTAGGCAAATATCAGAGACGTACACCATGTGGCACATGAATTAAGTTGTCATAAGAGGAGAATTGTGAATTTAGTACGCACTTTTTATTAGTGCTCGTTTTCTATTTCGTGGTGTAAACTTACAGCATCTACTTTCAAGGATTTATATCCTGGCGCTTGACCATCCCGTTCAAGTTCGTCTCTTACGAGGTAAAAATGACGTTACTATCCCCCCTAACAGTGCGTTTTACACCATTCAAGGTGTTGTTTATGGCGTTTGTTTTGACGATGAGTTCCTTCATTGTTAATGCAACAGAAAGCACAGAAAAGGTCGTAGAAGTGCCAGAGGTTTCTGCCGCTGAAAAAGCGATCGATAATATCAATCAAGATATCATCGATTTGTCCGAAACCTTAAAAATAGCAAGTGGCGATGAGCGCGATGCGCTTCAGTTGCAACTGTTCCAGAAAAATGAAGAACTGAGAAGCCGCCTTGCGACAGCGATCAGCAATAAATCGATCGCTCATGATAAATTGATTGAATTAGTTCAAACTCAAGAAAAATATTCAGAAGGCGCGATCGCTTATCTGGATGAAAAAATCAAAGTTTTGAATGAAGAAATCAACAAAGCAAAAGACGCCGATAAACTCTCTCTTTTGAATGAGTACCGTGAATTACAGCAGTACCTAGACGTCAGCTACCAGTCAAGTTGGCAAAACTTGAGCTGGTTAAGTACGTTAGGTGTTCAAGATGAAGATGCAGATATCGCGTTTAAAGACAATGTTGATAAGCGTATGCGTTTGCTTTCTGCATCCATTGAGTATCTGAACCAGCAAAGCGGGATCATTGGATCTCAAGTTTCCTCTAGTCCGGAATCAGAGAAAGCATCGCTGCAATTAAGTCAGTTAATTTTGAAGCAGAGATTGAACATTGCAACGGACAGTCTGCGCACTCTGATCGCGATTGGCGATAAGGTTGGTTTAGAAACCTCTGAATATAAACGTCAGATTTTTGAAGTAACAGGCAGCATTACTCACGACTTGCTGAACACCAAAGTAATTCTGTCTATCTTGAGCCATTGGTCGAACTCAATGGTGGATTGGTTTGCTGAGAACGCACCACAGCACATCTTCCAGTTGTTTGTGTTTGCTCTGATCCTGCTGATTGCCCGCGCACTGGCGAAGCTAACGCGTAAAGTGGTTAGCAAGACGGTGGCATCGAAGAACTTGAAGCTGTCACACTTGATGCAAGACTTCTTTATCTCGATGTCAGGCAAAGCCGTGTGGATCATCGGTATCATGGTTGGTCTATCTCAAATCGGCCTTAACCTTGCTCCAATCCTGACTGGTTTCGGTATTGCTGGTGTGATCATCGGTTTCGCATTACAAGATACGCTATCAAACTTCGCTGCGGGTATGATGCTACTGATCTACCGTCCGTTCGATGTTGGTGACTTTGTTTACGCAGGTGGTGTAGACGGTAAGGTAAGCCACATGAGCTTGGTGAACACAACAATCCGTACTTTCGATAACCAAATCATCATCGTGCCAAACAGCAAGATTTGGGGTGACGTGATTAAGAACGTGACACATGAGCGCATTCGCCGTGTCGATATGGTTTTTGGTATCGGTTACTCAGATGACGTACTAAAAGCAGAAGAAGTATTGGCAGATATCGTGACGTCTCACCCTTCAGTACTTCGTTCTCCAGAGCCAATGATCAAGCTTCATACACTGAACACTTCTTCAGTTGACTTTATTGTTCGTCCTTGGGTTAAAACGGATGACTACTGGGATGTTTACTGGGATGTAACCCGAGAAGTGAAACTGCGCTTCGACCGTGAAGGCATTTCGATTCCATTCCCACAACAAGATGTGCATTTGCACATGGTGGAAAAGAAAGAAGCATAAATTTCTTTTACTTGAATCCAAAATCAACAAAAAGGCGCTCAATTAGAGCGCCTTTTTTATCGGTTTAGTAGTAAACCTGAACTCGGGATAAAAATAGAAGTGAACTAAAAGCTGGTTCTGCGATCAGATCTTTCAACCAAGAGAGAACAATCACAAAGGAACCAGC
>NZ_JAPHPY010000129.1:0-830 GCF_026241575.1 Vibrio sp. Sgm 5 | reverse complement strand
TAATGCCAGTCAGTTAAGCTGACTGGCATTTTTCTTTTTCCAGATTGGATACTTTGCTGATTTGTAACGGAGAACTCTCGGATACCTCCTATCCTCTCGTTTCGGAGGTAAAATATAGTGTGCAGTATTTGCATGTAACGAAGCGATTGTTCTCGGAATGTTACCAGCGCTATTTAACGACATTGTATACAGCATATTTATTATCGCGAGCGAACAAGACGTAAAACTAAGTTGATTTGGCTGAAGACCTTCTATTGTTTGAGACATCTTAACCATCTGATATCTAAGCAAGTTATAGCCTAATAAGATTCCCCATAACTCTTGTTTTACCATCTCTGGCTTCTTACTTCGTAGGTGATGCTCACTATTCAATAAGGTTTGTTTCATCTCACGATAACCGACTTCAATCTCCCAACGTTCACTATAAAGCTCCACCATATCTGCAGATGGGAAACGAAGTGGGTTGACCATTGAGGTTAAAATTTGAATTGGCTTCCCATTCACTTTCCTGCTTACTAATCTGGCTTCAATATGTTTAGGGAGCTCTGGGAACTTCTTGCGGGATTGAGGGCTAGTTTTAATACTCACCAGCTTATCTTGCTTACCTAAAGAACGCACTTCTTCATACACAGTTCCCTTTCTTAATGGCAGTAACCAATGTCGTTCTGTGCCAGATTTTACCCACTTATCAAGTAAGCCAAGTGAGTAAAAGCCTTTGTCAAACAGTGTAATAGAATGGTCTGGTGTTGAGTCGATAAGTTGTTCTGCTAGCTTCATCTCACTGACTTTTGTGCTATCAAATACGCCATTCACGAGCAGGTGGCTTGTTA
>NZ_JAPHPY010000128.1:0-909 GCF_026241575.1 Vibrio sp. Sgm 5 | reverse complement strand
GAGTTGAGAATTAAATGGTGATTTTCCTACAGAGGACTTTCACCTCATTAGTTCATGCCCATGCTGGGCGTACACAATCAATTTAAGAGGGATTCACAACGCTTGGCACTTTTGCTTTTACTTCAAACTTAGTGTTTATGGCACAATGCTTTAGGTTTGGGTGGAGGCGTTGTTCACCCCTTAATTGGGCGTTATGATGTTTGGTAGGCTTTGAGGACTATGATCAATATCGATTTTATCAAAAGTAATAGAAAGGTACTTAAGAATTTTGGTCAATTCTATTCTCTCGTAATAGACACTTCGACATATAGGCTATCTAAAACTGATAAACGTCGGTTGCGAGAACTCTTTGAGTCTATTGATGCTGATATCGTCAATAGCCAATCATTTGAAGATGATTTAAAAACTGTGCTCAATTCGTTTGATTACGAAGCTGCACGCCAGAATAAGGTCAAAGATAAGCGCAAAAAACTAAAGGCAAAAAAGAAACGTGATAGTGCTCAACCACCACGGAAGAAATCAGGCATTCAGATAATACCGAGTGATGCACAAAGTACTTGGAGGCCAAACGAACCATCGGAAGTCCGCGATAAATCATATTATGCAAATCTTAGGGCAACCTCTGGCTACTCAAGAGATGAAAATGATATTAGGCATTTACCTAGGTTAGGCTTGGGTATTGAATCCATGGTTTCGATTCCACGGATAAAATCTGATGAAGTAGTTATTGATAAGCATACCGAAACAAAGGGGAGTAATGCTCCAAAGCACCATTTGTATACGGCAGGTTGGTCAAGCAAAGGGCACTTTATTGACTCAGATGAAGAAACATCATAATCGGGTAGCCGGAGGTGTCTAGCCTCCAGCCCCCACACCACCCTGCATGCGGCTCCGCACAGGGCGGTTCAT
>NZ_JAPHPY010000127.1:0-909 GCF_026241575.1 Vibrio sp. Sgm 5 | reverse complement strand
TCTCCGTTACAAATCAGCAAAGTATCCAATCTGGAAAAAGAAAAATGCCAGTCAGCTTAACTGACTGGCATTAGCACCAACGTGCCCCTTATGACTTATTCCCGATTGTTTCATGCGTTCCCAAGGATTGCTTGAGTGATGCGTCGCTTAGCTTTGTAGGTAAGCGTTAAGCATCCACATTAATTTTTCTTGTTCACGGATGTAGTCACCCATCAATGCCGCTGTACCTTCGTCATCTGCTTCACCCGCGTTTTGTAGAATCTCACGCTGTTTTAGAAGTAGAACGCTAAAGCCTTGAACCAGACCTTGTACACACTCCTCACCAGAAGTCGCGTTTTGATGTTCTTTAATTTCACTTGCTTCCAAGTAGTTGCTGAATGCGTGCGCTGGCGTATGACCCAAAGTTAGAATACGCTCTGCAAGCTCATCGATTTTTGTTTGTAGATCAGTGTAGATCTCTTCAAATTTTACGTGCAGTTCGAAGAATTGCGCACCTTTAATGTTCCAGTGGTAACCGCGAGAGTTCATGTACAACACTTGGTAATGCGCTAGCAGTTGATTTAGCTGTTGAGCTAGTTGTGCTGATTGTTCGCTGTCTAGACCAATTAGGCTTACTTGTTTGTTCATAATCTTGCTCCTAGAAGGATGATACCAATCGTAGTAACGAACGATTCTCTTACCGGGATTGGTATAAAGTTTAAAAATTCTTTTGCAGTATTTGCTGCCGATGGAGTCATATTACGACTCCGGCTCGGTGAAGAAAATTTGGTTTTAGCTATGATTTAAATAGCCAAATCCAATGAGCAAGTAGACGAATATCGGCGTATCATCCAACAAAAATGTATGGTCCGCCCCGTTATTGCAACTACAATTAAGTAATAACGGAGTTGGTTTGCGCTAATGTATTCG
>NZ_JAPHPY010000126.1:0-915 GCF_026241575.1 Vibrio sp. Sgm 5 | reverse complement strand
TCAACACACGTTGTGTACATAGGCACAGTTTTTGATTGATTGCCAACCAGACCATCATTCAAATTAACCGTCGCGGCATTGGTTTCACTGACGTTTTCTGCTGTCCAATATTGATTACTAGTTGGCCAGTTGTGGTTGCTGAACGCACTGGTTTCATTTGCAATTAAGGTTTCAAGTTCACGTTGAAGTGGTAAACGTCCGCCACGCACTTTGCAGTATTGGCGTGCTTGGGTGAGTGTTTGCGTTACCACCTCTGCATCTTTCAAACCATATTCACCATTTTCTGTATAGGTTGAGGTGTAAGAGGCATTTACGTAGTCTGCATATACTTTTGTCATTGGCGCAAAAAAACGAATCTCTGTATCAATAACAGGGTCGTAAGTGACGATATCTTCCCAATCTTGAATCAATGAAAAATCAGGCTCGACTTCGATTCGAGCAACCGATGTTGTGTAACCTCCCATATGGTCACTGACAGTATATGCCACATCGTGAGCACCAGGTGTTGTCGACTCAAACGTAAATTGAGTATTCGTTACGTCCGTTGGCGACAACAATGCGATCGTAGAGTTAAAGTCTTCAACACCGACTAACTGAACGTTATCTCCATCCAAATCGGAGACATATGACACAACATCTATCGTGGTGCTTTCACCAAGTTTGATGAGCTCTTGATGAGCAAAAGCATTGGCGGTTGGCGGAGTGTTTTCAGTCAACTCCGAGACAGAAACCGAAATCGTACCTTGTTTGATGACAGAGTCGCTTTCGTAGCTATAGAAAATCTCACTCTGCCCTTTTCCTGTCGGCGTAAATTGAATGCGTTGTGAGTCGAGATAAGTCGCACTTCCGTTACCAATAACAACCACCTGTTCTTGCAACTCGTAGCTACTATCGGGCATCGAAGCACCTAACTCC
>NZ_JAPHPY010000125.1:0-1210 GCF_026241575.1 Vibrio sp. Sgm 5 | reverse complement strand
CGAATACATTAGCGCAAACCAACTCCGTTATTACTTAATTGTAGTTGCAATAACGGGGCGGACCATACATTTTTGTTCCCTCCTCCCTTTTTCTTTCCTATCTCTTTCTTGAACAAAAATTCAGCATTTATTTGTAAATTGCCCTAACTCCGCCAATAGTTAACATAATGTTAAATGCACTTTCCGATGCATATAACGTATAGAGATAAGGTGCGGACTCACGTGATGAAAAAAGTAATGAAAACGTCAGTCAGGCATCCTTTATGGCCTAGGTGCCACCGTGGGAATAAATCAAGGAGGAGTTATGCCTCGTACCGTGAATCCGTCTGACTTCCAAAATAAACGAAAGGAAGTCCCAGATAACGAATATGCCAGAACCATTCCGTGCAATACCGTGAATCTTTCGGCCCCATTCCATTGGCTCTCACTGGGTCTGCACGACTTCGTTCGCATGCCAGTCATTAGTGCCTTTTACGGCATCTGCTTTATGGCCGCCGCTATTGGTATCGTGCTTCTGGTTCAATGGCAAGGCACACACTTAGTGGTGATGCCGAGTCTAATTGTCTACATGCTAATCGGCCCATTCCTAGCACTAGGCTTATATGACGCCAGTTGGGAGAGAGAGCGTGGACACAAACCAAGCTTGTTCCATTCAATGAAAGCCATTGGACGAAATTCGACTTCTCAATGGGCATTCGCTGTAATGCTCGCGGTATGTATGATTTTCTGGATGCGAATTGCCGCTCTGCTTCATGCACTTTATCCGTCCGTTCAAGGCGCGCCACTGACTGACTTCTTGCCTTTCTTAGTGATTGGCTCTCTAGTTGGCTTGGTATTAGCGTGCATCGTGTTCAGTATTTCTGCTTTTTCTATTCCTTTAATGATGGAAAGGCGTGTAGACATGATGACCGCCGTCTTTACCAGCTTTAACGCTGTGAAGTCGAACATTCCTGCGATGATCGTATGGGCAGCCATCATTTGTGGCGGTATCTTAATTGGCTTTGCAACGTACGGCATAGGTATGCTCTTCACCATGCCAATCCTCGGTTATGGTACTTGGCATGCTTACCATGCAACGATCAAGAAAAAACACACGCCTTAGAAAACTGATGTTATGATCCTGCCCTCGCAAACGCGGGGGCTAATTATATGGTCCGCCTCACTCTCAAGCCCTACGCTTAGAGTAGGCTCTCAGAACGAGGTGAACCAT
>NZ_JAPHPY010000124.1:0-1378 GCF_026241575.1 Vibrio sp. Sgm 5 | reverse complement strand
GCTACGACGATTGATGGGTGTAGCCGATCAGATCGTAGCTTCTAGATTTAGTTCCATCGATTTAAGCAACAAAGCCGGTGGATTGGTGATGCAAACCTCAAGCATTGGCATGATTCTGTACAAAATATATTTAACAAATATCCCACCGCGATTAAGGTTATTCCAGGTCATGGAAGCGTGGGTACTACTGACTCTGTTATTCGACACACTCTTGACTTAACTCAGGAGTTAAGTGGCACTGAGATCCCGCATTAAGCGTCTACTCCGAAAAGCCATTGGTTTTTCAAAGTCTGAAGAGATGCATTATAAGGTCATTGGTACCTTTTTTGAACGTGAGTATTACCATTAATAAACTGGTTGGAGTTACGACCGGATTGGGTGGCGGCTAATGCTTCTGGACCGTCTGTAGCCAACATGAGTTTGGGAGGCGGCCAATCTGTCGCTCTCGATAGCGCGGTGCAAAGTGCAGTTCAGTCTGGCGTGAGCTTTATGCTGGCTGCTGGCAATTCTAATGCGGATGCTTGTAACTATTCACCTGCTCGTGTTGCTTCTGGTGTGACCGTTGGCTCCACAACGAGCTCAGATTCACGCTCGAGCTTTTCAAACTGGGGTAGCTGTGTCGATGTATTTGCACCAGGCTCGCAAATCAAATCTGCTTGGTATGATGGTGGCTACAAAACCATCAGTGGCACCTCAATGGCAACGCCACATGTAGCCGGTGTTGCAGCGCTATATCTTCAAGAAAACAGTGCATTATCACCAAGCCAGCTAGAGGCTCTGATTGCTGAACGAGCATCCAATGGAAAAGTCTCAGACACTCGCGGAAGCGTAAATAAGCTGCTCTATAGCTTGTCAGATTCTGACTGTGGTCAAGATTGTGGTGGTCCAAATCCAACACCGGATCCTGAGGGCAAGCTAACCTCTGGTTTACCAGTAAATGGCTTGAGCGGCGCAACAGGTGCGATGGACTATTTCTATGCTGACCTAGATGCAGGCCAACGTCTAACTGTTCAAACCATTGGTGGAAGTGGGGATGCTGACCTCTACGTACGCTTTGGCTCGAAACCAACACGCAATAACTGGGATTGCAGACCATACAAATACGGTAACAACGAGACATGCACAGTGACCGCACCGCAGAGCGGTCGGTACCACATCATGATTTACGCATATTCTAGCTACAGCGGTATGACCATTCAGGCGAACTACTAACTTACAACACCAAGCCCACTTTACGGTGGGTTTGGTTTTTGAAAGCTCTATGTTTGAGCCTATTCAAATACATTTGTTTGTCGTTCTAAAGGGCTTTGTTGCTTAAATCGATGGAACTAAATCTAGAAGCTACGATCTGATCGGCTACACCCATCAATCGTCGTAG
>NZ_JAPHPY010000123.1:0-1383 GCF_026241575.1 Vibrio sp. Sgm 5 | reverse complement strand
CAGAGAAGCCATCACTCAACATCACCAATGCTGAAAAGTCTGGGCTGATGGCGATGGCTTAAACCGATCTCAGGTTAGTAAAGATTACAGCTCATCCAAGAACGTGATTTTTGGCTCACTGGCAAGTAAACCATCAATCTCACTCAATAGAGTCTGGAAATGCGTTGTTTTGCAGTGTTCGTCAAACGCGGCTTGGTCTGCAAACTGCTCTTGGAATAAGAATTGGCTTGGGTCATTTTTGTCTTGGAACAAGTGATAACGCACGCAGCCCGTCTCATTTCGAGTCGGCTCTAGCATCGCTTCTAATGCTTGTTTTAGTTGAGATACGCAGTCAGGTTTTGCGTGAAATGCAGCAGTTAAATGAATCATAGTTGTGTTTGCTTCTTTGTTTTTATTAAAGGGGGATAGTGGCAGTTTCTGTTAGGACAGAACTTACTATCAGAGATAGCGACCTTGACGCTGCAAGAACTCAATTTTGTAGCCGTCTGGGTCGGTAATGAAGAAAAATGTCGCTAAGTGTTTTTCCTGATGGTCAAAGACTTTGATGTCGCTCGCTTCGATATCTAGCGAGTTCAAGCGTCGATAAGTCGCCGCAATGTCTTCTACGCTTACCGCAAGGTGCCCGTAAGCCGTACCATGTGTGTATGGCTCACTTTGGTCGTGATTGTGAGTGAGTTCTAACTCGAATCCCGTTTCAGGGTTTGCTAAGTAGGTAAGAGAAAAGCCGTCGAATACGTATTGGTCTTTGATTTCTAGCTCAAGTGCGTCGCGATAAAACTTAAGAGAACGCTCCAGATCGCTTACGCGAATCATGGTATGAATCATTTTTGTCATGAGTACTCCTTAATACTGCGCCTAGACTAGTCAGTTTTAGCGCGAGTTTGGTAGTACTCAGGTACGACAATAACGTGAGTGGTTAGTTTTGCTCACTTAGTGCTTGATCTAGCGTCGCTTGTGGTTGTCGAGCGTAGGTAAGGCAGGCGCAGCGAAGCAGAGAGGCGAAGTTATTGACCTCCCCGTTGTGTTCTAACGCTTCTTGGTAAACGGTCGTGATGAACTTAGGTACGGTCATGTCTTGGGCAGAGGCAATTTCTTCTAGAATCAACCAAAAACTCGATTCCAACTTTACGCTGGTGGCATGGCCATCAATGCGGATGGAGCGGGTAACAAACTGATAGTTTTCTTGTGGTTGTTTAGCAAATATTTCGCACATAAGGTTATTCGTTTTTATAAAAGAGCCGCAATTATTGAAGGGAGGGAGTAAGCCGTCAACCGTTTCTATCACAAAAAAACGCTCCCAGAAGAGCTGTCTCTTGATCACAAGTCTAGTGTTCAAGAGACATTGCGAGTTCGTAGCCTTCAAGGATGGTTTGTAGTTTAAAC
>NZ_JAPHPY010000122.1:0-1562 GCF_026241575.1 Vibrio sp. Sgm 5 | reverse complement strand
CTATGCGTTGGTTTTAATGTTTAAGGTGGTATGCGGTGGCATCGGTATTGCGTTGCTCACCCCTTAACAGGGCGTTATACCGCAATCAGTCGTTGAGCCTTGTCATCGCTTTTCTGTACACATCGCTACGTTCGCGCTTGCCTACGGCTAAAACGGTAACAATAACTACATCGTCTTGCACTTTGTATACTAAGCGATAGCCAGATTGGCGTAATTTGATCTTATACATGTTATCTGCGCCGGATAATTTGGAAGCCGGAACGTGTGGATTAGCTAAGCGCTCAATCAGTTTCTTCTTAAATTGCTGTTGCAAAGTAGCGCCGAGTTTTTTCCACTCTTTAAGCGCGCTACTTTTAAATTCAAGATTATAAGTCATCGATACTCACCGAAATGCTTGCTTCAGATTCTCGCTCTTTAGCTAAAGCAAGTAGCTCAATATCTTCAAGTTTGTCCATCATCATTTCGTATGCAGCAGCAGGTACACAGTAAAATGCAGGTTCATTTCGGTTTAGTACGGCGACTGGATCACCATAAGCGCTTGAAGCAACCTTCATTGGGTTCGCTTTAAACTCAGTAATACTTGCAGCAACATCAGCTAATATTCTAGCGGTCATTTAAAAGCTCCTTAAAGTGGTCTTTAATGTGGTCATTTTAGTTGCAAACAAGCGGTATAACAAGGTGTTTAAGACGGATTCGCAACGCTCGGCGGTTTCAGTTCAAAGTTTTGCATATGTGTTTATGGCACAATGTCGTGAGTTTTGGTGGTAGCGCTGCTCACCACTTAACACGGCGTTAGGCTTTTTGCGTATACTCACATCACTATACTTGCCGCTATGATAAAGTGCGTCGTACTTTATTTTAAAGGATGTAATATGAGTGAGCAAAATTTAAGGCATGGGCAGGCTCTTAGTCTGCAATGGGTTACTTTTGCGCTACAACAAATGGTTAAAGATATTGAAACTGGCGGCTCGACTACAGATACATTGACTGGAAGTTGTAAAAGTGTGGCTGGTGACTCTGGTTTAGGAACTCTATCAACTGGTAGCGATTATGTGCTTAATTTCCTAATTCCATTTTCAGTGGAATTAGCATTAAAAGCCCTATTAATAAAAGAAGGTATAGACCCAGGTCATATACATAATCTAGTAAAGCTTTATGGTAAGTTACCAACTAAAATTCAAGATGAAATTCAGCGTATTTTTAAAGAAGAACAACAGGTTACGAAATTTACGATGATAGAGCTACTTGAACGACATAAAGCTGATTTTGTAATGTGGCGGTATCTTGATAAAGCTGAAGAGTTGCATCGTGATGAAGTTGAGTTGCAGCTAGCTTTAAGCGCGATCCTAGACTTGTATAATTCAAAAGCCTAACAAACAATTTAAGAGGGATTCCCAACGCTTGGCATTTTTGCTTCTACTTCAATTTTAGTGTTTACGGTACAATGCTTTAGGTTGGGTGGTAGCGTTGCTCACCCCTTAATTGGGCGTTATGTGCTTACCCCAAAACATATAGTATAATGTTCTCTTTGTTGCTTAACTAAATTTACGATGAATATTGTT
>NZ_JAPHPY010000121.1:0-1566 GCF_026241575.1 Vibrio sp. Sgm 5 | reverse complement strand
TTAAATTGAAGAGTTTGATCATGGCTCAGATTGAACGCTGGCGGCAGGCCTAACACATGCAAGTCGAGCGGAAACGACTTAACTGAACCTTCGGGGAACGTTAAGGGCGTCGAGCGGCGGACGGGTGAGTAATGCCTAGGAAATTGCCCTGATGTGGGGGATAACCATTGGAAACGATGGCTAATACCGCATGATGCCTACGGGCCAAAGAGGGGGACCTTCGGGCCTCTCGCGTCAGGATATGCCTAGGTGGGATTAGCTAGTTGGTGAGGTAATGGCTCACCAAGGCGACGATCCCTAGCTGGTCTGAGAGGATGATCAGCCACACTGGAACTGAGACACGGTCCAGACTCCTACGGGAGGCAGCAGTGGGGAATATTGCACAATGGGCGCAAGCCTGATGCAGCCATGCCGCGTGTGTGAAGAAGGCCTTCGGGTTGTAAAGCACTTTCAGTCGTGAGGAAGGTGGTAGTGTTAATAGCACTATCATTTGACGTTAGCGACAGAAGAAGCACCGGCTAACTCCGTGCCAGCAGCCGCGGTAATACGGAGGGTGCGAGCGTTAATCGGAATTACTGGGCGTAAAGCGCATGCAGGTGGTTTGTTAAGTCAGATGTGAAAGCCCGGGGCTCAACCTCGGAATAGCATTTGAAACTGGCAGACTAGAGTACTGTAGAGGGGGGTAGAATTTCAGGTGTAGCGGTGAAATGCGTAGAGATCTGAAGGAATACCGGTGGCGAAGGCGGCCCCCTGGACAGATACTGACACTCAGATGCGAAAGCGTGGGGAGCAAACAGGATTAGATACCCTGGTAGTCCACGCCGTAAACGATGTCTACTTGGAGGTTGTGGCCTTGAGCCGTGGCTTTCGGAGCTAACGCGTTAAGTAGACCGCCTGGGGAGTACGGTCGCAAGATTAAAACTCAAATGAATTGACGGGGGCCCGCACAAGCGGTGGAGCATGTGGTTTAATTCGATGCAACGCGAAGAACCTTACCTACTCTTGACATCCAGAGAACTTTCCAGAGATGGATTGGTGCCTTCGGGAACTCTGAGACAGGTGCTGCATGGCTGTCGTCAGCTCGTGTTGTGAAATGTTGGGTTAAGTCCCGCAACGAGCGCAACCCTTATCCTTGTTTGCCAGCGAGTAATGTCGGGAACTCCAGGGAGACTGCCGGTGATAAACCGGAGGAAGGTGGGGACGACGTCAAGTCATCATGGCCCTTACGAGTAGGGCTACACACGTGCTACAATGGCGCATACAGAGGGCAGCAAGCTAGCGATAGTGAGCGAATCCCAAAAAGTGCGTCGTAGTCCGGATTGGAGTCTGCAACTCGACTCCATGAAGTCGGAATCGCTAGTAATCGTGGATCAGAATGCCACGGTGAATACGTTCCCGGGCCTTGTACACACCGCCCGTCACACCATGGGAGTGGGCTGCAAAAGAAGTAGGTAGTTTAACCTTCGGGAGGACGCTTACCACTTTGTGGTTCATGACTGGGGTGAAGTCGTAACAAGGTAGCGCTAGGGGAACCTGGCGCTGGATCACCTCCTTATACGATGATTA
>NZ_JAPHPY010000120.1:0-1575 GCF_026241575.1 Vibrio sp. Sgm 5 | reverse complement strand
AAATGAACCGCCCTGTGCGGAGCCGCATGCAGGGTGGTGTGGGGGCTGGAGGCTAGACACCTCCGGCTACCCGATTAGTTGCCCATCTCAAAGCCTAGTGCTAACATTTGTACACACACCAACAAAGGAATACATCATGGACACTAGAATTCAATTTCGTGTTGATGAAGAAACAAAACGCCTAGCTCAACAAATGGCTGAGAGCCAAGGTCGAACTCTAAGTGATGCTTGCCGTGAACTTACTGAGCAACTCGCTGAACAACAAAGAAAAACATTATCTCACGATGCATGGCTAACTGAACAAGTAAACCTAGCATTTGAGAAGTTTGACTCAGGAAAATCCGTTTTCGTTGAACACCAAACTGCTAAGTCTCGAATGGAAGAGCGCAAAGCCAGAATCCGTAATCGAGGTAAGCAATGATTTTATGGGAAGAAGAGTCACTTAATGATCGTGAAAAGATCTTCGAGTTTCTCTATGACTTCAACCCTGATGCGGCAGAAAAAACTGACAACCTCATTGAAGCAAAAGTAGAAAACTTGCTTGAACAACCTTTAATGGGTGTACAACGAGATGGCATCCGCGGACGATTGCTCATTATTTCTGAGATTTCGATGATTGTCTCTTATTGGGTCGAGGGCGATATCATCAGAGTTATGCGAGTACTCCACCAGAAACAAAAATTCCCTATGGATTGATTGCTTCCTCTGGGGAACTAACGCCCTGTTAAGGTGTGAGCAACGCAATACCGAAGCCGCCGCACACCACCTTATACGCTGAACGCAACGCATAGTAAAAATGCCACGCGTTGCGAATCACTCTTAAACAGTTTGTTATACGAACTCGCAAAATTTAACATGGAGAACAAATTGAAAGATTATGAAGTTTATCTGTTCGATATGGACGGAACGTTAGTAAATTCAGAGCCATTAAAGGGTAAAGCTCTAGCATTGGCTTGCGCAGATTACGGCGCTCAAGTTGATCACAATATATATAAAGACGTTATGGGTGAAAGTTGGCAGGTTGTGACTGGTCACTTTTTTACTCATGCGGGCATTTCACCAGATCTAGGCGAGTTTAATCGTTATTTTCGAGCTCACTACGAACTGATGTTAAACGACGAACTTGAGTTGAATGCAGGAGCTAAAGCGTATATTGAACACTTGAAAAAAGCAGGGAAAAAATGTGGTGTTGTCAGCTCGGCAGCAACATGGATGGTTGAAAATATTTTGACTTCATTGCAGTTAGAAACAGCTTTTGATCTTGTTATTACCCAAGAGCATGTAACCAAGCATAAACCTGATCCTGAAGCTTATAATCTTGCACTCGCAAATTTAGATGTATCACCTGAACATACAATAGTGTTCGAAGATTCAACAGCAGGCATTAGCGCAGGTAAATCTAGTGGTTGTGACGTTATTGCCGTTAGGCATGAGTTTAATGGAAAAAATGACTTAAGCGGCGCATTAAGATCTATCAGTGTGTACGATGAAATGTTCGTATAATCGGGTAGCCGGAGGTGTCTAGCCTCCAGCCCCCACACCACCCTGCATGCGGCTCCGCACAGGGCGGTTCAT